>CAXTDG010000076.1:0-11784 GCA_964242675.1 uncultured Chitinophagaceae bacterium | reverse complement strand
ATGCCATACAATAAGTTCTGTATCAGATGGTCGTACATCCCGGTAAAACAACGGGTTCGTCCATATACGACGCATGAACTTATCTGATTTGCTTTCCTTTAATCCATTTTTGAAGTATAGGTAACTCAAAGTATGCGCTTCTTCATTAAACTTAGGCAGTTGCTGCTCATTACGTTCCATTAGTTTAGGCCATAGCGCTATAAAATCAGCATAAATGCGCTGTATGTTTTTTACGCTACACAGTAAAAATTCACCTAAATGATATTCGGGTATTACGCTCAACTTCTGCCCCAGCAATTCTTCTGAAATGGCTTTCATATCGAAACGGCTCAGGCCATTTATAACATAATCAGGCTGTACAGGATCAACAAAAGAAGTAAATCCCTGTGGCTTAGCTTCTTGAAAAAGCGGATCGGCTGGTTTAATGAAAATGCAGTCCGAATCAAGCACTAAGTAGTAGTCATCCGGATTTACATCCGTTTGTGCAATGTGCTCTAAAATAGAAAATTCGTAAAACTGGTTTTGAAATTTACCATAATACCCTTTGGGTGTTTTGTACTTAAATCCTGTATGTACAATAGTAACTTCTAACTCGTCTAACACTTTATGAACGTCTACCCCATCAATAACAGGTACAGTTGAAACATTGGTAAACAACAAATGCTTCTCCTTTTTATTGAACCGCTTACTGGTGATAAAAAATACCAGTATACACCGCCAATAGATATTTTGATGACTAGCACTTGATGATTTTTGGCCTGTTTGCGGAAACAAACTCTCTTCGCCTTTTTCATCAGCACAAAACCATGTACATATATAATTCATACTGTTATCTGTATATAATATTCGTTTCTGCGTTTTTACTCTCGTCTCTCTCTATGTAGTATAATGCAAGCCCCATGTGTCCCCAAAAAATAAGTGGCAATACATAACTGAAAGAAAAGAGTAGAGCACTAATTCCTAAGGCTATTAATATAATAGACTCAACAGAAAGTTTTTTACTGAAAATTTTGAATAAGAAGTAAAATAAGAAAGAGTACTTGAAAACCATTCCTACAATGCCCTCATAGAAAAGCATTTCCATATAACCTTCATGAAAGTGCTGACCGGTCTTCTCAGGCCACCAATCTACTAATGGGTTAGGCATTTCAAAACCCTCGAACGTCCACCCGAAAAAAGGGCGCTGCTTAAATAGTTCGCCATACACTTCCCGCTGTTGGATTCTAAAATTACCTGTGCTTCCTTCTTTTGCAGGGTCAAGTATTTCGCTAAACCTTTCGCCCATAAATTCCAAAAATCCAGGAGCCATACTTGAAACAAAGAACAACACTATTCCAAAAAATATAACTCCATATGCAACCATGCTGGCAACAGATCCTAGCTTAATTCTTTTAGCTCTAATGCTTGCCCCTAAGTAAATCATAGCAGCTATAATGGCGCTACTCCAAACAGAACGATGCTGATGAATGAGGATGACAACAAAACAAAAAAGGAATATGAGTAAATGATGTAACTTTTTATAAGAAATGAACTGATGCAAATACCATAAAAAAGGTATTATCATCATAAATATCGACCGGGCATGTATAATTCTACTGTCCCCGGATGTTGGGCCATAATCAATCATTTCAACCTGTGCCAAACTAAACGAGAATCCACGACCATAAACGGCCATGAAAACGATGTATGTGAGTATGTAAAATTTGGCTAGCAACTCCAATAAATCGAAGTTGTGCGACCGGCATATTGTTTTTATAAAAATGACGTACATCACCGGTACCAGCACGGAGAACATAGTGAATTGCTGGAAGAAAGTATTGTACTCATACAGTGATTCCAGCACCATTCGCAGAATGAGTGCTGAAAAAATAAGTACGTAGATTTTTTCGGAAGTTTTTAAAAAATTAAAGCGGTAAATAAGAAAGAAATAGATTCCAATGCTCAACAACTTCTCATAAGGTAGAACTATGGTAGATACAGGTATGAAAAGCCAGCCAAATATTGGCTCAAGAAATAGGTAGCAAAAGAAAATCAAAAGAAATTCTCTTATGGCAAACCGGTAGTTCGATATTTTAATTACTGCGTCCAATTGATTCTTTGCTTACTGTAACAGCCCTACTAATTTGTGGAAACTGTTGTAGAAATATTACTTGTTTCTTTACGCTTGATAAGCCCCTTAGCTTTGGTATAGGCTTTAGGGAAAAGGTGATAAATTTTCATTAGATCAAGAAAACGATTTAGTAAAATGACGTTGATATTGCTACGATCATCAATCCACTTTGTTTTCTTTTCATTCTGGAGGTACATTGTTTGAAACATTGCTTCCTTCTCAGGAATTATTGCCCTATAGATGTCAGCTTTCTTATCTACGAGTTCTTTATTAATATAACCAAGATGCTTTAACCGATAATCAGTACTAATTTTTAATCCTTTTATCCCCTTTACGTTTGGAGAATCAATGATCAGGTTCTGAAAATAACCAGCTTTATTTTCCCTCCAGAGAATACGATCATGGCCTGCAGAATAATTTAAGTAGTTCCAGGAAACCGCAAAATTTTCTCGATCAACAAAGTGAAATCTTCTAAAAGCAAACCTGTTAACATGCTTACGACTCATTAACTTGTCTAATTCCTTACGGGTTAGTTCTGGCTCAAAAATTTCGTCAATATCCAGCCACAAACACCAATCAGGATTACGTGTACGAGCCAGGTCATACATCAAAATTTTATCTCTGCCTTCATTATAACCCTCAGTTCTTTGTGTAATCACAACTTTAGGATGAGCTTTCAATTTTTCAAAAGTGCCATCAGTTGATCCATTGTCAAGTACAACTATTTCATCTACAAGCTTCTCGTAGCAGCTTAGCCATTCATCAACAAAAAAAATCCCATCTTTAACCCTTAGCATCAATACCAGTTTGCTCATAGTATATTAGTATGTAAGATTTAATAATTTTCTTTTAAGCCTGAACATGTTCTGTTTATCACTACCCGCAACTTGTGGCTATAAAGAAAGCTTAGTAAATAAGTATAGAAGTTATAAGATGCAGTTTTATAGATTACAATATTCCAAAAATCGGTTTCCCGTGATAGTTATTATAAGTTACTATTAATAATAACCATTATAGCCTTCACAACTTTCAGATGCTATTACTATAAATTACAATGTTCATTTTTGTTACTAGGCTACTTCTAATAATTGTGGTACAGCTGAAGTTGCAGTAAGAGTATACCCTATTGATGATAAGGTCAGTCTTTGGGTTTCACTTTCTATTTCGAAAAGGTTGCTACCTGAATTCGGTGAAAACTGAAACGGATATTTCAAAGAATAATTCATATTGGATTTCTCTACAGTTACATTATTACAGTTCCTCAAAAAATCTTGGATACTAGCAATTTCTTCGCTTTTAATAACTACTGGTTTATTCAACCAGAACATGATGCTTAGAACGTTATCTACCTTTCTTATTCTTGAATGATCCTGTTCATTAGCAAATACAAACACAAAAGATGGGAAGAGTACTTTATTTCCTATTCGTTTGTTGATAGATGAATTTGCAACCCGATTTTGAATAGGAATATAGTTTACTACATTCATTTTGCTAAGGGCCTGCCCCACCTTTAATTCATAACCAGATTTTGTACAGATTAAGTACCAATTTTTTCTATTTTCCATACTACTACTTTTTTACTATTGTAGGTCATAAAATACTGGATCTACATGGCAAAAAATCGTTCGTAATAAAGAGGTTGATACCTCTATTTTTTGTTACCTATTGATGCCTTGGGTGTTTGCTTTTGAATATATCCGTTTGAATACTGGTAACCGGAAGTATATCCGTAACCATAACTGTAACTCTTTCTACCAAATCCTCTGGGCTTCACACCATTAAATACGATGGCTGCATTCTTAAGGTTGTTTAGCCGATTATTTTCATCGAACATTTCAACCAGAATTTTCGGAGAGTAGTTGTGTCTAACGATGAATAATGTTGCATCGCAGTATTCTGACAGCAGGTAAGCATCTGTTACCGGAACAACTGGTGCAGTGTCAATAACCAGATAGTCAAATTTCTCATTCAGATAATTCAGTAGTTTTTCTACGTTCTTGTTCAACAATAATTCTGAAGGATTAAATGGCAACTTACCAGTAGATATGAGCGACAGGTTTTCGTGCAAGTCTGTCTTTAGAATTATTTCATCAATATTTTGTTCCTTATCTAATAAGAAATCAGTTATTCCCTTTTGACTCTTAATATTCAGTTTATTATTAAGAGAAGGATTGTTTAAATCAAAGTCAAGCAGCACAACTTTTTTACCGGTGATGGCAAGGCTAATTGCCAGATTCGTTGCTACAAAACTTTTGCCTTCACCAGAAATTGATGAAGTAACTAAGATTCGCTTGTGCTCCTGGTTAACACCAATATAACTGAGTGTGGCCCTTAGCTTACGGAATTGCTCTGCTATTACTGTCTTCCGTCTATCATCAATAACAATAGGATTTTTAGAATCTTCCGCTGCTATTTCACCAAGGATAGGCAGTTCAGTCAGCGCCTCTATATCCTTGCGGAACATAATTTTATTACCAGCTTTCTCTTTACCCATTACTACACCTGTACTGGCAAATAAAGCTAACAGTAAGGCAGATAAATAAACGAGTTTCTTTTTAGGGCTAACCGGAGCTTCTGAAGCTTCTGCTCTATCTACTACTCTACTGTTCGATTCGTTGCTGGATGTTTGAGAAAGGGCAGCCTCTTCTCTTTTTTGTAAAAGGTAATTGTAAATACCACTTTCAACCTTTTGCTCCCGTTCTATTTCAACCAGTCTTCTTTGGGTGGCAGGTATTGCACGCAACATAGAATTGAAACCGCCATTGGTAGCGGATATACTATTTTGGCTAGCTTGTAAACTACGCTTCTGGTTACGGATGTTTTCAATAATGCTAGGACGCATCTTGGCTATCTGATCGCCAAGGGCAACTGTGGAAGGATTGTATTCGCCTGCTGTTTTTACTTCATTTGCATACTTTACTTCGAGATCGTACAAATTGCCAACCATTTGCGATAAAACCGGATCATTTACGGCTATAGATGGTACCATTCTGCCACCGCTTTCACGAGACTGTACATAAGATTCAACGACACCTAATTCTGAAAGCTGCATGTTTACTTCGCTCAGTTTTTTATCGTTAAAGCTTACATTGTCAAGAATCATTTGGCCTTGTGCACCAATATCAATAGCACCTCTTTGTGAACGAAATTGCTGTTGTAGCAACTCAATGGAATCCAGATCATGCTTTACTGTTTTCAAACGCTCATCAATAAAGCTTAGTGTATTTACAGCTAAATCACCCTTTTCAGTTACCAGAGAGCTATTGTAAGCATCTATAATACTGTTTAGTATTTTTTCACCTCTTTCACGTACTTCATCTGTCATAGTAAGTTCTACAATACTAGATAGCTTATTGGGGGCGTTTATTTTAAGATTGCCGCTAATTGAATTTGAAACTGCTTTAGGCTGTGTTAGAGAGAAAAAGAATTTTGTTTTACTGGTTGTTTCTTTAAGGTTGGGGTTTCTTATAAATTGTAACTGACCGTAAGGTGTAGCGTACCATTTATCAAGCCCATAGCTTGTACCGTTCATTACAACACTTGTATTCTTTGGGTTAAAATCAAATTCCGCCTTTTCAACCGATTTAATTGAATCTGGGAAATAAGCTTCAATAACAACCGGAGAAGTAAGATAAGCTGACCGGGGGCCAAAAGAAGTCTTCTCAAAAATGGGTGCATATAGCTTCATGTCCTTCACCACTTTGTTAAGTACCGGCTTGGAATGAATCACTTCCATTTCGTTCTCAACAATTTTCTTAGGCGAAATAACATTTAGCTCTTCTAATACTTTTGCATCCTCAGATCCTTTGTTCTCATCTTTAATAAGCAGTTTAGCTCCTATAGAATAAGCTGGCGTCTGAAATTTTACATACACCCATGCAGCGCTTAAAAACACAACTATCAGGGTTAAAAAAAGTGGCCAGTAAGGCAGGTACCTGAATTTTATCTGCTCCAGCAGGTTAGTTTCGTCTTCTATATGTTGTTTGCGTATTATCTGCATGCTATTAATTTATGTTTGTTACTACTATTGCTATAATTGAAAGCGCCCCCAGTACAATAGGTAAAATCTGAACAGTACTACTCGTTCCTAATAATCTTGATTTTCCTGTTTCCACATACACCACATCGTTCGATTTCAAGTAGTAAACTGGCGATGTAAACAGTTCATTTGAGTTAAGATTTAAACGTTTTATTACTTTTTTGCCGTTTTCCTGCCGTATTACCATCACCTTCTCTTTCTTACCATACATGGTTATGTCGCCAGCATATCCCAGGGCTTCCAACAAACTGATTTGCTCATTAGGTACGTTAATAACAGTAGGACGGTTGACCTCTCCAAGTACGCTTACACGAAAATTTAACTGTCTTACTGTAACCACCGGATCAACCAGCAACTTCTGATCTACCAGTGTTTTGGTTAGTTGATCTTTTAGCTGCATAGTGGTAAGCCCCTTTGCTTTTACATTGCCTAAAACCGGAAATTGGATATTTCCATCAGTGTTAACCAGATAACCAGAAGCTTGCTGCTGAAGACCATTTGCAGCACTTGACACAGCAGCAGTTTGGTTGGGTGCATTAAACACTATAGTCGATGCGGGGTTAGCACTGGTAACATTTATACTTAAAATGTCGTTGTTGTCAATAGTTGATACAGGCGGCGTAGTATTAGACACTACTGCTGAATCACCCTGATAAGAGAAATAGTTTGTTTTTTGAGTATTAATACAAGATGACAAAGAAAGTATCCCAATAACACCGATTATAAATCTATACATCTTCATTTTTGTTTTGCCGAATGGTTTATTTATAGTTCTCATTGTAAAAAATGTTGATAGTTACCTGATACAGTTCACTAATTACACACTTTTTTACTTGTAAGTCTTTCATTAAAATATGGAGGAGAATGTACCCGTCAGTTATATCAGAAAATAAATACGTATTGCAACTACTTCAAAGTTTGAAGTGATGATGAAACTGTATTTATTATTTATAACCCCTAACACCTCAATGATATATTACAGCAGTTTGTACGAATTGTACCTTTTATAGTCTGTAATATACGAATCGATTTGTAAAACTATTTGCTGTAAAGCAAAATCCAGAATTTAGTTAGTTCTCTAAGCTTAAGTTCGATTCAGTAATTAGTTATGTTTCAGATAAATAATCTTGTTCACATTTTTGAAAAGACTATTAAACGAAACTGATTTCTCTCATAACACAGTTTGCAGCTTTATAATTTTGATCAGTATTATCCAATAAAAATGAACATTTTGGTGTGAAAAAAGAAGGGTGAAATAGTCTACCGGATTAAAAGCAGTGATTATTCTATAATAAAATCAAGTTATCGAGCGATTCGCAAAAACTATGCAGAAAAGACTTTTTTTAAAATTTTATTAAAAAGAAAGCATATTAGCTATTAAACGTTTAAAAAGTATGATATTTTAAATGAACTTTAGCACTCAAGGTTTTTGCCAAGTCATCTTAAAAACTAAATTCCAGTATTCTACTGGGAAGATTCCTTTAAACCTTGTTCTGCTGCATTTCATCAAGAACTTTCATTTGCTATAAGATGCTTATTCCCTAACTGATGAAAATTATCTACAATTAAGTTTGAACATTGAAACTTCTTCTGTTGTGATCGAAGTTTTTGTATTGCAGGTAGTTTTAGTAGAGTAGTTGCTTATTTACATAATCATATCGGGTATACAAAGTTCAGATATGCACCGTAGTGCATTTTATGCATCCGAATACTGTTAATACCAGATAAACATTTTAGTATCAACCCTTCCTGAAAAAACTATGGCTGCTGTAAAGTTTTAGATTGCTTTACAACAGCCATAAATTGTACTTCCCTGGTTATTTATCTTTTTACTGCACTTGTATCTTCTGAGTAACTGTATTACTTCCCGGCTGTATCAGTTGAATCAAATAAGAACCCTTTGCCAGAGATTTTACAGCGAAAGTAAAATTGGTTGCTCCTTCGCTTACAGATATCTGCTGAATAACCTTTCCGGTTACATCGGCAAGTTGGAGAACGGATTTGCTGCTTACGGGACTAGCAAACTGAACATGAATAACACCATTGCTTACCGGGTTGGGATAAACATTGAACGCCAAACTAAGCGGCACATGCACTGTAAATACATCACTATAAGTGAAGTTTCCATCTTTATCCAGTTTTTTTAACCGATAATATAATCTCCGCCCGGTCAGGGCACTAATATTATCTGCAAACTGGTAGTGGCTGCTGCCGGTAGCATTTACTTTTCCTACCATACTAAAGAAGCGGTTGTTATCGCTTCGTTCTATTTCGTAGCGCTCCAGATTGTTTTCAATTTTTACTTCCCAGGTCAGTAGTACCTCTTTGCCTAGCAGAGCACCTTTGAAAGAAACCAGTTGCACAGGCAAAACACCGGTACAATTAGCACCCCAAATCCGCTCAACATATTCCGGATGATCAATGTATGGGTTGCGGTTGCCCTGGTAACTGAAGGCAGCATTGTTCCGGTCTATTTCTTTTTGGCTAACCGGGTCTTGGGCGTGCCATTTCCGCATCAGTCGTAGGTAGGGTGTATCTGCACTAGGGTAGATATTGGGTTCAAATGCCTGGCCTACTTCTGTGCTGGTATTTCCGCTTAGGAAAATAGCCATGCTATCCTGGTAGCGGGTGATAAAGTATAAAAACGCACGGGCTACATCGCCCTTGTACTCATTTATAGGTTCAAAAGCGGTACCCGTCAATCCTGCAAAAGCATTAGGCCCAACCTTGCTGCCGTTTCTGCTTAAAGAATCTATAGGGTTCGTTATTTCTCCATATATATAGTTGCTACGACGGGCATTTACAATTTTATCCGTTGGAAAGAGGTGGAGGTAATCGGTAGCCGGGCCAGGATTGCCGGTATTTCCTTTGAACCAGCTGAGTGGTACAGTATGCTCCCGGTTATAGTACAACCCTTCTGTATTAATACTAGCTCCATTGTCCTGTTGGCCGCCATTGGCTACCGGGCCAGGCGTAAAATTGTATGGATCGGTACCAGTAGGGTTATCGCTGTAAATATCCCAGATAACGGTAGCTGAAGTACCGGGTCCAACTTCCCGGGGCTTTACATCGCTCACCAGGTATTGTGTCCACAAGTCGCCGTATGTTTTGGGTGCAATGCTCGGATAAGTACGCCATTTTAAAGCACTTTTCAGCGGCGAACACGTTTGAGTAGTTATGGTATCGTAAAAACCTGCTGGTATTCCACTAGTATTATTATTAGTAGCAGTATTGGCTGTAAGAGGTGTTGCATTGTAAACCGGACCACTGGTACAATTAAATCCATTCAATGCATAAAAAGTAAAATAGTAAGTAGTGGCCGGTGATAAACCAGCAGTACTAGACGTATTTCCAGAACCATATTTAATAACGGTGCCATTGCCTGCCGTACTACCAACCGGGTAAGGGGTACCGTTTGCAGGTGTAAAACCCAGTGTGCTGTTTACACTGCGGATAACCAGGTATCCATCTGCATCAGCTACGGCGGTAAAACTTCCATTAATACTTGTGCCGGTAACACTGGTAAATGTTACCGTTGTAACAGGTGAAGAAGGTGCAGTACAAACCGGTGGAGCAGTAGTAGCCTGGCTGCCGGTTAGCGGAGTAGTAGTAAGGTATAAAGGCCCACCGCTGCAATTACTGTTGAGCGAAAAGATGTATAAATAGTACGTAGTGCCGGGTGTAAGATTAGTTTCAGAAAAAGTGGCAGCACTACCTCTGTAAGCTACAATGCCATTTCCTATTGCATCGTCTGTATTGTAGGTGGTTCCATTAGTGGGCGTAGTACTCAGCGTACTGGAAGTACTTATAACGGCTAAATACTCATCAACCACAGGACTAGCCGGGGTAAAGGAAGCGTTGAAACTGGTGGTAGTAACATTGCTGAAAGTAAGTGCAGTGGGCTGTGCCGTAGGTGCTACGCAAGGCTGCTGCACATTGCCATTAAAGTTGATTGTTACGTCGTCTATTGCTAGTCCATCATCTGCACCGGTAGCGTTGTAGTCGTTCCAACGGAAGTAAAAAGTGCTTCCGACAGGTATAGAGAGGTTAGGTATAGTATACGTAGTATAAGTACGGTTAGCAGATGCATTTCCATCCAATGGTCCAACTGTTGCCGAGCTGGCGGGTGCACCATAGCTTAGCTGGTTTACAGTAGTATAAGTACCAGATGTAAGGCTGGTTGCATTGGTACTATATTGAAAAAGAAGACTATCAGAGCGGCTATTGGCCCCTAACCGCCATCTTTCGCCATAGTAGTTTAGCGTAATAGAGGTAATGATACCGCCACTGTTATTAATAAAATAAGCGCCAAGAGTAGAAGTAAGGCTACCGGAAAGCAATGCTCCGAAAGCCCGGTCCGGGCCACTAGTGCTTCCATAACTATACGTATTTCCACTATTTACGCCACCATTATCAGCAGTATAGGTAGTATTGGCATTGGTCCCCGATTCGCTAAATAGCCAACCAAATGGCGTAACGGACGAAGTGCCAGTAACAGCCAGGCTATCGAAATTTTGGCTGTAAGCAGTAGTAAGCGACGTCACAGAAATCTGGGCCGTCCCTATCGTACCTACTAGTGCAGTTATCAGAAACAGGTATAGTTTCTTCATGAGCAGTAATTTATTTAACAGCGAAAATAAGCGGACAACCCTATTAAGCGGCTGTAGTGGATAAGTGTAATAATTAATTGACATGGTACACCTGTACAAAAAAGTTTTCTACAAAAAAAGGAGCAGCCCGTTGGGGGCTGCTCCTTTTGCTTAATTTATTTTTAATAAAATTACATTGGCCCGCCCATACGCATGCCACCGCCATTGCGGCCACCCATCATGCTACGCATACTTTCTGCTTGTTCCCGCATCATTTTGCGGTACTCGTCACGGGTTATTTTTTTACCGCTGGTTGGCGCCTTCACGGTACCAGCAGCAGCATTTACTTCCAAAGCGGTGTATACAACCAGGCCATCACCTATCGTCAAATTCATAATCACCCCTGGTAAACCATAGTAGGTATCCGGGCCGGCAGGGCTGGCTAAATCATCGGCATACCAGGCTACGATGGCTTTATCCTGGGTTAGCGCACTACTATTCATCCAGTTATTTCTGTTGCGGCGTGTTGTATCTGCACTACCTGCTATCGTTGGCTGATACTGCTGGCGGTTGGTGCCGCCGCCGCCGCCCATACGTTGTTGCATCATACCCATTACACCTCCTTTTTGTACAGCACTGGCTTTGTGGCAAAGGTGCCCAAGGATGGTCATCGTATCCTGGCTTAGCTTCCAGCTAATTCTCTGTAGTGTATCATCTATCAGGTATTTTTTGGGGCCTAGTTCCCGTACATCTGTAGCTATACCGGTTTCGTAATCTTTAAACGATTCAGTATTGCCGCCCATCATTCCTCTAAACCCCCGGAAGCCACCGCCGCCACCCTGGTCGGTACTTGGCATTTCGTCTTCTTCCGTTTTAGCCGTTTTATATAGCGATTGGCTGCCTTTAAAACTCAGTTCCATTTTAGCGGTCTGAAACTCGGGCACCATTGCTTTGTACTGCTCTGCCTCTGGCGGCATGGCTTTATGCACATTGGTTTTTTGCTCGTAAATCAGTTTTCCTTCACTGGTTTGGGCAGTGGCTGCAAC
>CAXTDG010000075.1:0-11886 GCA_964242675.1 uncultured Chitinophagaceae bacterium | reverse complement strand
CCTGGTAATTGCTGAAACTTTTGAGCAAGCCAGATACGCTGCTACGCTGGTTGTTATTCAATATAAATCAGAAGAGCCGGTAACAGATTTTCAACAGAACCTGCACCTGGCCCGCAAGCCCAAAGGCAAAAAGCTGGGGTATAAAAAGCCTTTCAAAAAAGGATATTTTGATACGGCCTATAATCAAAGCCAGGTGCAGGTGGATGCCACTTATTATCATGGTGCCGAGCACCATAACCCGATGGAAATGTTTAGCAGCACGGTGGAATATAAAGGAGAAGGCAAACTAACTATTTACGATAAAACACAAGGCGTGTTCAATAGCCTGAAATATGTATGTGGGGTATTTAGCCTGGCTTATAAAAACGTGGAAGTGAAATCACCTTTTGTTGGTGGTGGTTTTGGTAGCGGGTTGCGGCCACAGTACCAGTTGTTCATGGCGGTGCTGGCTGCCCTGCAACTCAAGCGTTCGGTGCGGGTAGTGCTTACCCGGCAGCAAATGTTTTCGTTCGGGCACCGGCCAGCTACACGGCAGCAACTTACGCTGGGCGCTACAAGCGATGGTACCCTGCAAGCAATGAAGCATACGGCTATCAACGAAACATCGCAGTTTGAGGACTATATGGAAACGATAGTAAACTGGGGGCCGAAGCTGTACGAATGTGGTAATGTATTGCAGGAACACAAGGTGCTGCCGCTGGATGTATATACGCCAATAGACATGCGGGCACCGGGTGGCGTGACCGGCGTATATGCCCTGGAATGTGCCATTGATGAACTGGCGTATCAACTGAAGATGGATCCACTAGCCTTTCGGCTGAAGAACTATGCGGAGAAAGATGGTGAAACTGGCAAACCCTTTAGCAGCAAAGCTTTAAAGGAGTGTTTTGCACAGGGAGCCGTCGCTTTTGGCTGGGAGAAACGACCCTTAGAAGCTGGTACACAACAGGAAGGTAACCTGCTGATAGGGCAGGGGATGGCCAGCGGCGTTTGGGATGCCATGCTCATTCCTAGCCGGGCAAAAGCTACGCTGATGACTGATGGCAAATTGTTGGTGGGTAGCGGTACTGCTGATATTGGCACTGGCACTTACACCATCATGACACAGATAGCTGCTGAAACACTTGGCTTACCGCTGGAAGATGTAACGTTTAAGTTAGGTGATACTTCGTTGCCGCTGGCCTTTATTGAAGGTGGTTCGGCTACCGCAGCGTCGGTAGGTACAGCTGTGCAAAAAGCTTGTCTGGAGATGAAAGAGAAATTGCTGAAGCTGGCAAAAAAGATAGATAACTCTCCGCTGGCAGGTGCGGATAAGGGAGATATTATTTGCTATAATGGAACACTTGCACTAAAGAGCAACCCAACCAGTGGCTTATCCTTTACCGAAATTCTGCGGAAAACAAAGACGGCTAAAGTTGAGAAAACCGCTACAGCATTACCCCAGATTTTTAAACAAATGGGTTATGCTCAAAATACGCATGCAGCTCATTTTGCCGAGGTAACGGTTGATAAAGACCTGGGAACGATTACCGTTCGCAAGGTGGTAAGTGCTATTGCGGCAGGCAGCATTTTAAACCCGAAAACAGCCCGTAGCCAGATACTGGGTGGTATCGTTTGGGGCATTTCTATGGCGTTGCAAGAGCACTCGGTGATGGATCATCATAGCGGCAGATTTATCAATCACAACCTATCGGAATACCATGTGCCGGTACACGCCGATATCCATAACCTCCAAGTGATTTTTGTAGAAGAGAAGGATGAAATTGTAAACCCACTAGGAGTAAAAGGCGTAGGAGAAATTGGGATGGTAGGTGTAGCCGCAGCGGTAGCTAACGCTGTATTTCATGCTACGGGCAAACGAGTAAGAGAGTTGCCCATTACATTAGATAAGGTATTATAGAAGCGGTTATAATAGACAATTACGCTGATAATTAGTTGGGAAACCTGTATTTGTGTCCAATAAAGATTCTAAAGCTGATGGGCTGCCGGATGGTGGCGAGTAGCCCGTAAAGCGCCGCAGCAAAGATGGAATAAGCGAAGCTACGAGGCTAAAACGGCGCTGCGGACTACTGCCAACCAGCCGGAACAAAAGCTCAATCGAAGCTAGTAAAGTGAATGGCCCCTAATAAAAAACCTTGAGCTGTTGCTCAAGGTTGTACACTGTTTTAAAACTATTTCTGTTACTGCCCGGCTTCAACGCCTTCCTTTTCTTCCGCCTTTTTATAGGCATTGATAAATGTAGCACCCAGGTTTTTGTAAGGGGGAATGTAGTCGTCAAATTCAGTTTGCATACCGGCTGCTATGTTCTTCCGAACGGTTGACCAATAGGTGGGCCAGTTGATATCGTTGCCTTGCTTCAAGTGGTTTATCAGGTTCATAAACAGAGGCAGGTTGATAGCGCCATAACCGGTTTGCTTGCTGGCTACCAGGTAAGCATCGGGGCAGGTTTGCAGTATTTCGTCCATAGTATGGTAGGCACCGCAGCTTCCCAAAATGATGACCTTACTGGTGGGTGGCAACTGCTTCACCGTGTACTTCAGCGAGTAGCTATGACCTCGATGCACTACTACGCTAGGCTCGTATCCATTCTTTTCCATCCACTCGGCCAGGTGCTGCTGGGCCAGCATGTCCTCATTTTTGTTTTCGTCGCCGGGGCGGTTGGCAAACAGTACAAAAGGCACCGGCGTACCTACGCTGGTAAACTGCACCCACTCAGGGCTATCGGTACGTTTCCAACCGGCATTGCTATACAGGTTGCGGAAGATATTATAGCTGCCACGGCCGGTTTCATCGCCATAAAAAAACATTTGCAGTACAATACGGCCAGCACTGTCCTGCAGGTATTTATTAGCTACATCGTACACAGGTAGCACACCCAGGCTATCACTTAAGTTGATACTGCTACCGCTATCGCTACTGGCCAAAATCAGTTTTTCCAAGTGGTAAATGGTCTTTGCCCGTTCATTATCATTTGCTATAGCCCTTTCATAATTGCGACTGATCTGGTCGAGCATTAGCTTTTTAATTTCCGGATTTTTAATGCTGGCGTAGCTGCTGGCCACATCTACGGCATCTTCCAGATCGCCGGTTTCGTCCAGGTTATTTACAAAACGGGTCATTAGTGCGGTGGCATGTTCCTTACTCATGCGGCTAAGAAAGTCATCCAGCGTATTGTAATTTGCTGCCATGCTGATGAATTTCTTGTAGTGATCATTATTCACTAGAGCCAGCAAAGTATCTGCGTTGGGGCTTTTCATCCGATCCCAGATGCGTTTGTAAATGTTTACGTAGCTGCTGGTATAAATTTCCGGTTCGCACACAATGCTCAGATAGTATAAATCTTGGGCACTCATGGGGTTTAAAATACGGAAACGCACCAGGTCAGAACCGGCATCGTGCAGATCATTTACCGTAGATACAAAAGGTTGATAGGCTTTGTCGTGTAACATCTGCCCAAGCTTGTGCCAGGCAGAAGCAGTATCGCCTTTAGCGGCCATGGCAGCGTAATCAATTTCTGTTTTTACCAATAGCTTAAAATAGGCAACACTGTCTCTTGTTACTTTTTTAATGTCGGCAGTAGTAATAGCGCCTCGTTTCAGGTTATCGAAAAAAGGCAGGTATAATTGACCATTATTATCATTGGCCAGGCTAACCAGCAACTTAACGTTTTCATCAGGATGCTGGCGGATACGGCGACCTAACTTGGTACTAGATGATTGAGCATAGTTGTATAATCCTGCCGGGTCTTTCTGGGCTAAAACGCCTATTAGGCTATCAGCAAATGGCACATCCGGATTGGCAGACAAAGCAGGCAACATTTTATCCGGATTCTCTTCTATAAATTTATACACTAGTCGTGTACGAGCACCGGTAAGTTGCGGATTGTGCATGAAAGAAATGCCTTGCAATATGGTACTGCCTACGGCATGTGTGTTTTGATTAATCACTGGTTCAATAGATATATCCTTCTTATCCAGTTCGTATGCTGCTTGCCATGCATTTATGATATCGGGCAGATACACCACTTTTATTTTGTGGTTACGTACGTTGCTAACATAGCTGTTCAGCATTTCGCCCAAACCACGTAAATAGGTAATCTTCCGATTGTTGTCCAGCGTAGAATCTAATTCTATTTCCCGGCGCAGGTCATTTATTTTGGTAGTGGCAGCATAAGTAAGCTGTAGGTTAATGTCTTCATTATCACCCCATTTCAACTGGTCATCTGCCCGCCCATCTAAAGCTAGCAGGTTCTTCTGTTGTTTCTCTAGAGTGTAGTGTACGTACTGCCGGGTCATGGCAATAGGGTAAGCAGCAGGTTGAGCAAAGCTGCTGTTATAAGTAAAAAATAAGGCAGTGATAAAGGCAAAACGTTTCATACGCAGAAATGAATGAGCAGTGAAAAACAGACTGCAAATTACAAAGCAAGCTATAGTTATACGTATGTAAGACCGTTAAAGCTTTGGTGAGGCTGCATGCCTGGTAGTTAAGGTTATGACTAAGTCAAGACAATCTATAAAAAAAGCTGAAGGAGTAGTAATACTTCTATCAGCTTTTCTATGTAAAAAGGCTATTGCTTATCGCCCCATATACACCATCAAAATCTGCACGTCACTTGGGTTTACGCCACTAATGCGGCTAGCCTGCCCCAAGGTATGTGGTCGAATTTTGATGAACTTCTGACGGGCTTCATTCGATAATGCCTGTATTTTTTCATAGTTAAAAGCAGCGGGAATTACCAGTGATTCCATTTCGCCAGTCTTCTTTGCTAACTCTTTTTCTTTTTCAATGTAAGGGGCATATTTCAGTTGAATTTCGGCCTGTTCCAGCGTTTCAACATCATAACCTTGTAGCTTGTCTTGCAAAGCAGGAACCGCTGCTGATAAGGCTTTCAGCTCTATCTGTGGACGCAGTACCAGTTTGCTAATCTTCTGCTTTTCGGTAATACCAGCACTATTTACAGATGTCAGATAATCGTTTACTTCTGCTTCCGTTATACTTGTTTCATTTAGCATAGTAGTTACAGCAGCTACGTTTTCTTTCTTCGTTCGTACCCGTTCCATCCGTTCCTGGCTGGCTAAGCCAATACGGTAGCTTTTTTCGGTAAGGCGCAGGTCGGCATTATCCTGCCGAAGTAGTGTGCGAAACTCAGCCCGGCTGGTAAACATGCGGTATGGCTCATCCGTACCTTTGCTAATTAAATCGTCGATTAATACACCAATATAGGCTTCACTACGGCTTAGCGTAAAAGGTTCCTGGTAGAAAGCCTTTTGATGTGCATTTATACCAGCCATTAAGCCTTGGCAAGCAGCCTCTTCATAACCAGTAGTACCATTTATTTGTCCGGCAAAAAACAGGTTGCTAATCGCCTTTGTTTCCAATGTATAAGTAAGCTGCGTTGGTGGGAAGAAATCGTACTCAATGGCATAGCCAGGGCGAAACATTTTACACTTTTCCAATCCCGGAATTTGCTGCAGCGCTTTGTGCTGCACTTCTTCTGGCAGGCTACTGCTAAAGCCATTTAGGTATATTTCAACTGTATTCCAGCCCTCTGGCTCTACAAATAACTGGTGGCGGTCCCGTTCCGCAAAGCGATTGATTTTGTCTTCGATGCTTGGGCAATACCGGGGGCCGGTTCCTTTAATACGGCCTTGATACATAGGGCTTTTATCAAAACCCGTCTTCAAAATTTCATGTACGTTTTCGTTAGTGTATGTTACCCAGCAGCAGCGTTGCTGTTCAGGTTTTATCTTTTCAACCGGCATAAAGGAGAAACCAACGATTTCTGTGTCGCCATCCTGTACTTCCATTTTGCTGTAATCCAGGCTACGGCCATCTATACGGGGTGGCGTACCTGTTTTTAGACGATCACTTTCCATACCAAGCGATACTAACTGTTCAGTGATACCAGTAGAAGCTTTTTCACCAATACGGCCGCCACCTAACTGCTTTTCGCCAATATGAATAACCCCATTTAAAAAAGTACCACTAGTAATGACTACAGACTTTGACTTGATGTTATGACCCAAGGAGGTAGTAACGCCTGTACAAACGTTGTTTTCAATCAATAAACCATTGACAGAGTCTTGGTAAAAATCAACATTCGGCGTTGCTTCCAGCATTTCCCGCCAGGTTTGGGCAAACAGCATCCGGTCATTTTGTGCACGGGGGCTCCACATTGCCGGTCCCTTGCTGCGGTTTAGCATCCGAAACTGGATCATGCTTTTATCTGTCACAATACCGCTATAGCCACCCAATGCATCTATTTCTCGAACAATCTGACCTTTAGCAATACCACCCATGGCCGGGTTACAACTCATCTGTGCCATGGTTTGCATGTTCATGGTAATGAGCAACACTTTACTACCCAAATTGGCCGCTGCCGCTGCTGCTTCACAACCTGCATGCCCAGCACCAGCTACTATTACATCGTATTCCTGAAACATAGCGCAAATTTACGTTGTGTTGTCCCTTATACCTTCTTAAACTTATTGGCAGGAAAAATCTATTACCAAAACAGAGTAGCCATTTGATACAATAGCGCTGCCAAAACCTGCTCTTGCAAATTTTGGATTAAGCAAGGCTTTACGATGGCCCAGGTCGGGTACATTAAAATCGAAAAGCAAGCCCAGCACGGCTTCCAGCGGTGTATAGCGCTGGCTGGCATGAATGGCTTCTGAAGCACACATCTTTACAACACTGCTTACTCTATCCTGGAAAGAACGTCCGTCAGATGAAGTATGTGAAATGGTTTTATGCGTTTGTAAGTCAACTGCATGAGACATCGAAACAGTAGAAATTTTAGCGTCCGGCACAATCACATCCAGTGGCTGTAATGTTTTGAAAAGTGATTGCAACGAACCAACATAAGAAGATTTTACTTCCGGATGGTTATTAGCAAATACATTAATCGCCTTGTCCAGAAACAATTGTGGGTTACGACGGGCATAGTTTAGATAGTAAGCAACCTGTTTATCTGCATCGCTTAGTTTTTTGTAATCAGCATTTTGCCCCAATATTCTTTGTAAAGCGGTGTCGGCCGGAAGTGAATAGCTAATTACCTTATCCTCCATTCGTATAGTGCCTTGTGATGTAGCCACAAAAGCAGTTCCTAGCAATAAAAAAAGGATAAGAGTTTTCACGTGAAAAAAAGTGCGATTCATGAATGCTCCTGCGTTTTTTTATATAAACGCATGTAGTGTTCTTCTCGATTGCGCATTTCAGCGATTTCACTTTTCTTTTTGTCTTTATAACCGCATAAGTGCAAAGCACCATGAAAAACAACCCGAAGCAATTCTTGCTCGAATGAGTGATTGAGCGACGTAGCGTTATCTTTTACCCGGTCGAGAGAAATGTAAATTTCTCCAATAACACCGTTGCTTTCAGATAAGTCGAAGGTGATGATGTCTGTATAAAAATCATGCTGTAAAAAGTTCTTGTTAATCTGTAATAAGTATTCATCGGAGCAAAAAATGTAGTTAATGTAAGAGAGTACTTTTGCTTCTTGTTTAAAAATGTTTGGAATAAAAGCTTTCAATACTGTTTTATGAGCATAGTTTAATTTCTTATCCGCATAGGAAAACGAAACTTTTGGCAACTTGAAGGGTTATTTACAGATGAGATACTTTTGACTTTTCAAAAGTACTGGCAAACCACTCTGTAAGGAAACAATAAGATGATTCGAAAACTGTCAGAATTAACTACCGGCGAGTCGGGAATTATCGATTCCTTTAGCAACAACGAGATATTTATCAAATTAATGGAAATGGGCTGTGTGCCGGGAGAAAAGGTTTCCGTAGAAATCATTGCGCCTTTGGGCGATCCAATTTCGATACAGGTAGCAGGCTACAACCTAAGCCTGCGGCTGAATGAGGCTGAACACATCTTTATTAATCAAAGTAATTAATGTATGGAAATAGGTCTGTACTTCGGCTCGTTCAATCCTATTCATACCGGTCACCTCATTATTGCCAGCTATGCTAAGCACACTACTACGTTACAACAAGTATGGCTGGTAGTCTCACCTCACAATCCGTTGAAGGTTGCCTCTTCATTATTAAATGAATACGACCGGATACATTTGGTGAATACAGCTGTGCAAAACGATAGTTTTATTAAAGTATCCGACATCGAATTTCGTTTACCAAAGCCTTCTTACACTGTTGATACCCTTACAGCTTTGCAGGAAAAATACCCGCAGCATCAGTTTTCCATCATTATGGGTAGCGATAGTTTCACCAATCTTACCCGCTGGAAAAACTATGAATACCTGGTACAGCATTACAAGTTTTATGTATTCAAGCGGCATGGCTTCGATATTGAGGATGATTTAGGAGCAGCACTAGAAATAGTGCAAGCGCCCTTACTGGATATTTCATCTACCCAAATCAGAGATTTTATAAAGAAGGATATCCCGGTAAAATACATGGTGCCAGAGGCAGTAGCTACGGAGATTGAAAAGAACGGGTATTACAAGTAAACTGCTTTTTATAAAAACCAGCCCAGTAAAAGACATCCTGCAACAATAAGCGGTGGTGGAATTTTAGTGAAAGTCAACAAGCAAAAAGTAGCTCCCATTACTACAACTTTGGTACTGGATAAGCTGGTAAACCCGTTCAGATTTAGGTCTTTTATTAAATAGAAAGTAGTCGCCGTCATAATACCCACTACTACTGCATTTATACCCTCCAGTGAACGATATACTACTGCATATTTTTTCAAATTGTGCCAGATAGGGTAGAAAAAGAGTACCAACAAAGCACTAGGTAAAAATACGCCTACCATTCCTACAACGCAGCCTGCCAGTTGCCAGTACCAGCCCCACTGCCGCATAGCCATCCCTCCATGGTAAGCCGCTACGGAAAAAGTAGGTCCAGGTACCGCCTTAGCTACGCCGGTGCCCGTTAAAAATTCTTCACTTGTCATGTAACTGCGGTTTCTGCGTACTACAAACTGCTCATACATCATGGGAGTAAGTACATCTCCACCTCCAAAAACGAGGCTACTGAACCGATAAAAGTTTTCCGTTAGGTTTACAATGCGGTACTGCGGTTGGCGACCTTCTGTTTGCTGGTGTCTACGAGCAATTTCAGATGCGTATCCCAACAATAAAAAAAGCAACGCAAACAGCCAAATATTGATCCATTTTACCCGTTTAGGTGCTACTTCAATCTGAGGAATACGTTTTTTGCTAAAATTGGTAATTAATCCACCTAGTAAAATCAGTATTGGAAACACCCATGCAGTATGGAAAAACTGGTAAGTAGCAGCTAACGATACTACCCCAATTACTACTGTAATGGTGTTTTTAATAGAAACCTTTCCTGCCCGTAGCGCTGCGTATGCCAGAAACCCGATGGCCATAGGCTGCATGTATTGAAATACGCCTAACCCTGTTTTGTCGAAATAATATATAAGGAAGGATAACGCTCCCATTAAAAAACTGGCGGGCAGTATCCAAATGATAAGGGTACAGATTGCTAGCGGTACACCACCTCTTTTATAGCCAATGAGCGTAAGGGTTTGCGTACTGCTGGCACCAGGTAGTAGCTGGCAAAAAGCAGTGTACTCCATTAATTCCTGTTCGGTAATATCTTTTCGGCGTTGTACAAAGCGCCGCATCATCATACCGTAGTGGCCCTGTGGCCCGCCAAAAGCGGTAACACTATGCCAAAGCACCATACGCAGGAAGGGAATATGCCGGGAAAATTTTACCAACCTGGACTTGCTCATGAACAAATGCCTTTAACTGTAGGATACAATGGTGGTAAATGAACGCTTTTCTACGGAACTTGCCATCGGGTACCGTATTATTTTTGCAGTTATCTCAGCGTTATGAATTATCCGTCTATCATTGGCACTTTACTCGGTAAACATCCACAGCCTGTAACTCGTAGTGGTTTCAACCCTTCTTTGCCGCCAAAACGCACAGAACCGGAGAAGGTAGATATTCATGTTTTTATTTACAGCAATAAGCTGTTGCAGGAAAAAGATTTAGGCGAAGCCCATGAGTGTATGGCCTACCGGGAGGTCGACTATAATACCTGGATTAATGTAGATGGCATACGCAAACACGATATTGAACTAATCTGCAATGGCTATAAAGTACATCCGCTTATTCAGGAAGATATTATGAGCATTGGCCAGCGGCCTAAGATGGACGAGATAGAAGGCATCATATTCGCCCTGATGAATATGCTGTACTACAACGAAAAGAACTGCTGCATAGAGCAGGAACAAATCAGCATCGTGCTAGGCCATACTTTTTTGCTGTCGTTTCAGGATGATGCGGTACGGGATGTACTAAACCCGGTTAGGGAAAAACTGAAACAGGAAGGAAGCCGCCTGCGCCAGGCCAGTGCCGACTTTTTGTTTTACTCCATCATTGACATCATCGTTGACAACTACTTTTTTGTAATTGAAAAATTGACAGATCGTATTGAAGATGTGGAAGATCGGATACTACGCAAGCCTTCGCAACAGGTACTGGGTGATATAAACAACCTGCGGAAGGAAGTAAGTACGCTAAAACGAAACTTAAACCCTGTACGAGATCTGGTAAATGGTATTCTCCGTAGCGAAAACACCCTACTAAGTGAACCCGTAAAAAAATACTTTAAAGATGTATACGACCATATTGTTCAAGCGGCGGATATGGTAGAAAACTCCCGTGAAGTAGTAATGAGTTTACAGGATTTGTACCTGAACCAGGTAAATCTGAAGATGAACGAAATCATGAAGTTTCTAGCGATTGTAACCGCCCTAATGGCCCCGGCAACCGTCATTGGTGGCATCTTCGGGATGAACTTCGATATCATTCCACTTTCACATCAAAGAGGCGGATTTTATACAGCCGTAATAGCTATGCTGACCATCCCGGTATTGATGCTATTTATCTTTTGGAAAAGAGGTTGGTTTGCTAAAAATGTAGAAGAGGAAAAAGGATAGCTACCAATAATTGTCCATTGATAGCCCAAAAATAGCTGTGGTAGTAGCTTTGCTGGTTTTCGCATCACGGGTAGCATTCTTTTTAGCATTTTCTTTTTGAGCCTGGCTATTATCTATCTATTGGACTTATGCGGCGTTGGCACCATTCAAAAGTTACTTATCCATTGGGCTTTTACTAATGCAAAGAATATAGGGAGTAATAAAAAGGAAGGCATTACTTAAAGCAATGCCTTCTTTCTAAAATTTTTTACTACCTATTTTTTCTTAAAAATAGGTACTGTACTACAAGGCTCACCATACATAATACTTTTTACCACTGGTCGTAGTAATTTTGTTATTTCCAAATAAGACGCTTCGCCAATGGGTTGATCACCACAACCTTTCACTACAATGCGTTTATCGGCTAACTCCTGCACATTAATACTTCTGATAGATTGTAAAAACTGCTCTTGTATAGCTTGCTCCTCTGTACCATACAATACGTTGATAGCTACTGGTTGCAAATAGGTGGCTACCAGCATGTAGGCCCACATAGGAATAATAGCATCAGCTGAGCAAGTAACAGTTACGACTTTGCCTTCATATTGTGTCCAGTCGTGGTTTTTTAGCGCTTCTCTAAAATCCTTCTCTTTTAAAATCAACCCCATAAAAAGAAAAGGTTGTAAGTCGAAAACAGCAATGGGTTGCTTAGGATAATATTCTTCCAGGTCGATAGTGGTAAGAATGCTTTCGGCTACTTTATTTACAATGAGTTCCATAATTCAGTTTCTAGTACAAAAATAACATAGAGCTACTGTTTAAAGTTGTGAAAAGACTCATTGCATTCTTCGCATCAGTAAAGCCCAATAGTAGCATAACACTTGAATGGTGCCAACGCCGCATGAGTTCAATAGATAGATAATAGCCAGGCTCAAAAAGAAAATGCTAAAAAGAATGCTACCC
>CAXTDG010000074.1:0-11888 GCA_964242675.1 uncultured Chitinophagaceae bacterium | reverse complement strand
TATCCGTATAAGTTGGAAAGCATTTCAAGCGTTTCAGCAGTTTGTTTTTTGATACCCAATTTTTCCAGCCTTGCTACACGACGCTCCAAAAACTCATTTACTTTATTCCACTGAATACTATTGCCATCTGTGTAATACGCCATCAGCAACCAAACAGCCTCCCCATTCATTCCAGATACAATATTCTTCAACTCTTTAGTGCTAGTTGGTTTGGAGGAAATGTTACTGCACAAGTTCCACACAGTTTCTATATAAGACAGTCTATCTTTCTTATCGCCTATCTCTCCTAATTTAAGATAGATATTGATACGTGTCGTATCGTCCTTAGCATTTTGCAGTGCAGCTTTTAAGGAATCTACAGCAGTGCTTTGAGAGAAGCATATACTGCTACAAAGCAGCAGGATAGTAAATAACAGGATCGTAATTTTCATTAAAGCCAGGTTTAGCTTATAATGATGGTAATATAATTATAAAAACTGTTTTTTTCATTTCTACCTATAGTTCTCTGCCCTTTCACTACAATATAGTAACTAAGCATTAATCTTAAGCTTAGTCCAGTGCCTTGTAACCTGCCCGGTTGGCTTGAATGGTTGAAATACTAAGATACAAAGCTTAATTGGAGTTCAGCAGTATTGAACGCTTGGCTATGGAGATACAAATTACCGAGTTCATTATTGATATAGGGCATAGGGTCGTAATTAAATTGCCTTCTGTTGGAAGTAAAAGGTGATGTATGAAGCTGTCTGTTTGGATGCTGGTGTTATATAAAGCCGTGTCCCAAGCCTGATCGGTAGTTGTCTTTTATATTTAAATATCTGTTTGGGTTCTCAGTTTCTGGCATTATGCACTGGCTACATACAGCGTATCTAAAATCTTTATAGTTCCGGTGCCAGCGTTGTAGCACTGCCAACCTTCCAACTAGACAATATCGCTGTTTAGATAGGTAATAATCATTTTCTGCCTTTTACCATGATGCCTGTTACTCAGCATTAACTAATGCAATGCTCTTACCGGCAATAAACCCACTCGTCCAAGCGTGTTGGAAATTATAGCCGCCAGTAATCCCATCTACATTTAAAATTTCGCCACCAAAATACAGACCCGGATGCTTGCGGCTCATCATAGTATTTGGATCCACCTCAGTCAGTTCAATACCGCCAGCTGTTACAAATTCATCTTTATAAGTGGTTTTGCCACGGGCCTGCACTTTATAGTTACAAACAGCAGTAGCCATCTTATTCATCTGGTTATTGGTTAGGTCAGCCCAGCGATGCATATCATTAATACCTGCTACAGCTAACAAAAATTGCCATAGCCGGGAAGGTATTTCAGTAAAATTGCCATTGGCCACTTTTTGAGAAGGATTACCAGCTCTCTGATTTTGAATCTTTTGTAGAAAGCCCGGCTCATTATATTCCTTACACCAGCTAATAACTACTTCGTATTGGTACTGAATGCTAGCTAAATACACCGCAGCAAAAGCAGAAAGTCGGAGCACCGCCGGACCGCTAATACCCCAATGCGTTATTAACATTGGCCCTTCTGAAACCATTTTAAATCCGCCAATTTTCACAGCAGCATTAGGGATGGAAAGCCCCGTTAAAGCATTGAGTGAATGAGCCGGAAAATTGAATGTAAAAAGAGACGGAACCGGGGCAGCAATAGATAATGCCAAATTACTTAACCAATTAAATTGCTCTATTTTGTTTTGCCCACCGGGAGCCAGCATTACATAATCCGCTTGTAACTGGAAAGCATCTACAAAATGAAGCTGAAAACCATTTTCCAGCGGTTCAATTTTCATGACCTGGCAATGGTGCTTTACTTCTACTTTATACTGTTGCATTTCCTTCAGCAGTGCATCGATTATAGCTTGCGAAGTATTGGCTTTAGGGAACATACGACCATCACTTTCCGTCTTCAATGGTACTCCCCGCCGCTCAAACCATTCAACCGTATCAGTGGTAAAAAACTGGTGAAAGGCTTTTTTTACAAAATGCTGACCTCTGGGGTAGCGGCTGGCCATCTCCCCTATTTCAAAGCAGGCGTGGGTTACGTTGCAGCGGCCACCACCACTGGCTTTCACTTTTTGTAACAGCTTGCTAGTCTTTTCCACAACTATCACTTTCAATTGCGGAGCAAGCCTGGCTGCGGTAACTGCACAAAAAATCCCGGCAGCTCCACCACCTATTACCACCAATGTTTTATGCTGCATCTTATCCACTTGCTATTATAACTACAATAAAAAACAGCAGTTGATAGACTGACTATAAACTGCTGTTACTTATTTAATACGATCTTAATAATAATCTGACACCAGGTTCGGGTTAGCTTTTTCCGCTGCTTCCGTGCTGGCAAAAGAACTCAGTATATCTGGCTTTCCTTTTTGCACCACTAAGGTATGTTCATAATGGGCAGATGGCTTACCATCTTTTGTACGAATAGTCCACCTATCTGCATCAGAATATACATCAGCGGTACCCATATTAATCATTGGCTCAATGGCTATTACCAAACCCGCCAGCAATTTTGTACCGTTACCTCTCTTTCCAAAATTAGGTATTTGCGGATCTTCGTGCAATTCTCGTCCAAGGCCATGCCCCACCAAGTCTCTTACCACACCATACTTATTAAGGCGCTCCGTATGTTCCATAATGGCAAATGATATATCGCCTATTCTATTGCCTACTACAGCTTTATCCGTCCCTTTATACAAAGACTCTTTTGTGATTTGCATTAGCTTTTTTATTTCATCACTTACCTGCCCAACCGCAAATGTGTAAGCGCTGTCACCATGAAAACCATTTTTATAAACGCCAATATCAACGCTGATAACGTCTCCCTCCTTTAATTCAGTAGCGCTTGGAAAGCCATGTACAACTGCATCATTTACACTTATACATGCTGTAAAAGGGAATTTTTCATCTCCAACCTCATATCCTAAAAAGCTGGGAACACCGCCATTATCGTGTATATACTCATAAGCTATCTTATCTAAAGCATCTGTAGTTACACCGGGCTTTATTGCCTTCGCAACTTCTGCAATGGTATCGCCAACCATTAAAGAGCTATGACGCATCAGCTCTATTTCATCGGGAGTTTTGTAATAAATCATCGTTGGGTAATCTTATATAAAAATAAACCTGCCGGAGATACCGGCAGGTTCAGTATAAAACAGATTTGAATGAAATCAGTTTAAATTAAATAGGAGAAGTAGTTGTTACCTGACGGCCTTGTATTCTACCACCGCTCATCAAACCATCGTATTGACGCATCAATAACTGTGTTTCAATTTGCTGTAGTGTATCCAAAATAACTCCTACCATAATAAGTAAGCTAGTACCGCCGAAAAAGCTGCTGAACTGAGAAGTAACTCCTAAGCGCTGAGCAAACCCAGGAAGGATACCCACAAAAGCCAGAATAACAGCACCAGGCAAAGTAATCTTATCCATTACTGCACCTATGTAATCAGAAGTTGGCTGACCCGGTTTTACACCGGGAATAAAACCATTGTTACGTTTTAAGTCTTCACCAATTTGCTTAGGATTAAAGATCAGTGCAGTGTAAAGGAAAGTAAATCCAATTACCAGTACAGAATAGATAACCATATACCAAGCATTGCTATGGTCATTCAAAATCGCTTTTAAACCACCACTGCTTTGTGAACCCAATGTAAACATGGTTGGGATGAAAATGATTGCTTGGGCAAAGATGATCGGCATTACACCAGCACTATTTACTTTCAGCGGAAGGAACTGACGGGCACCACCAATCTGGCGATTTCCAACAATTTGCTTTGCATAGTTAATAGTGATTTTGCGTACCCCTTGTACCAGCACAATCAACCCCATGATGATTGCAATAAGTGCAGCAACTTCAATTACAAACCCTAACAGACCACCACCACCACGAGCTTGCTTGGCAGTAAACTCTTCGGCAATAGCTTGTGGCAGCCGAGCCAAGATACCTACCATGATAATCAGAGAAGTACCGTTACCTAAACCTTTATCAGTAATTTTTTCACCTAACCACATTACGAACAATGTACCTGCAGTAAGGATAACCACTGTGCTTATCCAGAAGTATGGTTGATACTCAAGAATTAATGCATTGCGATATGGAGAACCCTGATTAGTAAGGTATGCTACATATGCACCTGCTTGAAAAGCAGTTACTATAACAGTAAGGTAACGAGTCCATTGATTGATCTTTTTGCGACCACTTTCACCTTCTTTTTGCACCTTCTGCATCTGAGGAACCAGGATGGTCATCAACTGCATAAAGATAGAAGCTGAGATGTAAGGCATGATACCCAATGCTAGTATAGATGCTTGTGAAAAAGCACCTCCGGCAAATTGGTCAAATAATCCTAATAGTCCACCTTGTTTGCCTTTAATAGCATCTAATCCATTAGGATTGATACCTGGAAGCACAATATGCGTTCCAAATCGGTACACCAACAAAAGCAAAATCGTTACGATTATTTTTGAACGTAACTCATTAATGCTCCAGATGTTTTTAATAGTCTGAACGAATTTTTTCACAGGGAATCAGCTCTTTAAATCTTGAGAAACCAAATGTAGGAAAATTCCGGGGAGAAGAAATTTAAGTAATAGGATTACTTTACAATTTCCAAAGTACCACCAGCAGCTTCAATAGCTGATTTTGCTTTTTCACTGACAGCGTTTACTTTGAAGATAAGCTTGGTTTTTAATTCTCCGTTACCCAATACCTTTACAGCATCTGTCTGTCCGATCAAACCATTAACGTATAAGTTTTCAAGGGTAAATTCAGTAAAGCTGTATTTCTCAGCTAACTGGTCAATCTGGCCCAGATTAAAAACTTTATACTCAATACGGTCATTATTTTTAAAACCTCTCTTAGGAATACGACGCTGAATTGGCATCTGTCCACCTTCGTGAGCCATTTTGCTTTTATAACCTGCACGGCTTTGTCCACCCTTGTTACCTTTTGTAGAAGTACCGCCTTTACCGGAGGCTTCACCACGTCCTATTCTTTTTTCTTTGTGCGTTGCACCTTTTGCCGGACGTAATTCGTGTAGTTTCATCTTAAATTGATTTTTGACTTAACGGGGAATCACCCCTCGCTTTTATTAAAAAATAAACTAAAAAAAAGCTGATAGAAAACCTGATGTAGATTCAGCTATCAGCAAATAACGTTATAAACCGGTAGAAATTATCCAGCTACTTCTTCCACTTTTACCAGGTGTGCTACTTTCGTAATCATTCCTTGTATCTGTGGAGTAGATTCGACTTCTACAGAGCCATTCAGCTTTTTAATACCTAACGCAGCAACAGTTTTCTTTTGACGCTCAGAACGGTCAATTATACTTTTTACTTGCGTAATTTTTACTTTAGCCATTATTGAAAATTTGAGAAGCGTTGCGAACAACAGCTTGTAAATTATTTGAAGTGTATTTTCAAAAAAACCATTACAACGCTTGAAGCAAAGGTTTTTGTGGACCAGGGAGTAGAAAACACTTTTAGCTTCTACAGCTATGGTACTATTGAAGTGTATGCAACTATCGAGTTATTCTGTCTATAGTTGCTGTTTTGTATTTACCCGTTGAAAACCTTCTTCAAGTTTATATTACGTGTCTTAGCAACTTGAATAGGTTCTTTCAAAGAAGCCAAGGCTTTAAATGTAGCTTTTACTACGTTGTGTGGATTAGCAGAACCGAGACTCTTTGCCAACACGTTATGAATACCAGCACTTTCTAAAACGGCACGCATACTACCTCCGGCAATAACACCGGTACCAGCAGCAGCAGGCTTAATCAGAATTTTCGCAGCACCTTCTTTTGTCCATTGCTCATGTGGGATAGTACCATGCATAATCGGAACTCTTATCAGGTTCTTTTTTGCATCTTCTATACCTTTCGTAATAGCTTGTTGAACTTCTTTTGCTTTACCTAAACCATGACCAACGATACCGTTTTCGTTTCCCACTACAACCAGTGCAGAGAAGCTGAAAGTACGACCACCTTTGGTAGTTTTAGTAACACGGTTAATAGCTACAACTTTATCTTTCAGCTCTTCTTCGCTAGCCTTAACCCGGTTTAAAATCAAATTTGACATTACTTGTTATTTTTCTTTGTCTGCCAGTGGCAGACAGATACTTATTTAGAATTGTAAACCACCTTCACGGGCACCTTCTGCTACTGCTTTGATGCGACCATGATACAAATTACCACCCCTGTCAAACACTACAGAAGTAAGGCCTAATTCAGTTGCTTTGCGGGCAATTGCGGCTCCAACCAATTTACTCTTATCGGTTTTAGTACCGGTTTGAGCAGCGATGTCTTTATCTCTGGATGAAGCAGCAGCTAGCGTGAAGCCTTTTGTATCATCAATCAGTTGAGCATATATTTCTGTGTTGCTACGGAATACAGACAAACGGGGCCGGGTTGCTTCACCAGCCACCTTCTTGCGAATGCGGTAGCGAATCTTTTGGCGCTGTACAAGTTTCGAGTTCATTTTTTTCTATTTACGCCCTCCGATACTGCCGGAAGACTAAGTTGTTTATTTCAACAGAGAAAGATTTGTACAATCCTTCCCTTAAAAATTCAATATTATTTACCAGCAGCTTTACCAGCTTTCTTGCGAACCACTTCACCTTGGTAACGAACACCTTTACCTTTATATGGTTCAGGCTTACGCAGGCTACGCAATTTCGCAGCTACCTGTCCCAGCAATTGATAATCGTTGCTTTCTAAAGTGATTTCAGGGTTTTTACCTTTTTCAGTTACAGTAACAACTTTTAATTCTTTAGGCACTTCCACTATAATATTGTGAGAATAACCTAACGAAAGATCAAGTAAATTACCTTGATTACTGGCTTTAAAACCTACACCTACCAGTTCAAGCTTTTTAGTAAACCCTTCTGTTACACCCTTTACCATGTTGGCAACAAGTGAACGATATAAACCATGCAGTGCTTTATGACGGATCTGATCAGTAGGACGAAGTAATTCGGCGTTACCGTTTTTCACTTCTAACTTAATATCACGATCCAACGCTTGCCTAAGTTCACCTTTAGGGCCTTTTACAGTTACCACATTGTCGCTGGCAACTGTGACAGTAACACCTGTAGGAAGCGGAATTAATTTTTTACCAATACGAGACATAACGTACGATTTGTGTATATGAAATGAAAAGTTGCTGTGTGTTCAGCCCCGTACAAAGGCTTACATTATCGCAGCAACAGAATATTTATGCAAACTTAAGAAACATAACAAAGCACTTCGCCGCCTACATTCTGTGCTTTAGCTTCTTTATCAGTCATTACACCTTTAGAAGTACTAATAATGGCAATACCTAGACCATTCATTACACGACGAAATTCATCTGGCTTAGCATATTGGCGTAAACCTGGACGGCTTACTCGTTCCATGCTGGCAATAGCAGGTATACGAGTAGCTGCATCGTACTTTAAGGCTATCTTGATAACACCTTGTTTGTTGTCATCTTCAAATTTGTAGCGCAGAATGTAACCTTTTTCGTAAAGGATTTCAGTCATACGCTTCTTAATATTAGAAGCAGGGATTTCAACGATGCGGTGGTTAGCCATTTGTGCATTGCGAATCCGGGTAAGAAAATCTGCTATAGGATCTGTAACCATTGTAATCCTCCTGCCTTATTAGGCAAATTGAATTTTATTTAATTAAAACTATTTAAAAGTAGTACTGGATATTACCAGCTTGCTTTCTTCACGCCAGGAATTTTTCCTGCAAGAGCCATGTCTCTGAACATTACACGAGCCAAACCAAAATGACGCATGTAACCACGTGGACGGCCTGTGAGCTGGCAGCGGTTGTGAAGCCGAACTGGAGAAGCATTCTTAGGCAATGCATCCAATCCCTGATAGTCACCAGCTGCTTTAAGCGTTGCACGCTTCTCAGCATACTGAGCTACCATTTTCTCTCTCTTGCGCTGGCGGGCCTTAATTGATTCTTTAGCCATTGTATTGTTTTGAAATTTTGAAGCTTCCTTATTTTATTAAGATAACTTCAGATTTATTTTTTCAGATTTTTAAAAGGCATACCTAACTCTTTCAATAACTCGTAAGCCTCTTCATTGGTGTTAGCAGTCGTTACGAAAGTGATATCCATACCAGTGATTTTATTCACTTTATCAATATCAATTTCAGGGAAAATGATCTGCTCGGTTACACCCATTGTATAGTTCCCACGACCATCAAAAGATTTATCATTAACACCTTTAAAATCACGTACACGTGGTAATGCAACGCTTACCAAACGATCTAAGAATTCATACATTCTTTCTCCACGCAGTGTAACTTTTGCACCAATGGGCATATTCTTACGCAGCTTGAAGTTTGAGATATCCTTCTTAGAAGTTGTTGGAACCGCTTTTTGACCAGTGATATTAGACAACTCGTCGACAGCAATATCAACCAATTTCTTATCAGTTACAGCGCCGTTAACACCACGATTTACACAAATCTTGGTAAGCTTTGGAGCTTGCATAACTGTTTTATATCCGAAACGCTTCATCAGCGCAGGGATAACTTCTTGTTTATATTTTCCAGCCAGTCTTGGGCTATAAGTAGTTGTTGCCATTATCTTATTACCTCCCCTGATTTTTTAGAAGTACGAATGAGTTTGCCGTCTTCACGGGTACGCTTAACCTTAGCAGGAGCGCTTGCTTTAGCATCCCATAACATCACGTTGGAAATTGCAATCGGTGCTTCTTTCTTTGTGATACCACCTTGTGTATTTTGAGCAGAAGGTTTGGTATGCTTTGTTTTTATGTTTACACCTTCGATCAACACTTTGGCTTCTTCCGGCAATACGGCCAGAACGGTACGAGGCTTTTTAGAGTCCTTATCGTCGCCAGCGATTACTACAACGGAATCGCCTTTTTTAATGTTGAATTTTGGTTTGAATCTGTTAGCCATTGTATATACTTGTTGCGGATAAAATATCGGCGTAGTTGATAAAATCTAATTAAAGCACTTCAGGGGCAAGTGAAACAATCTTCATATAGCCTTTATCACGCAGCTCACGTGCAACAGGCCCAAAGATACGAGTGCCACGAGGATCGTCGGCGGCGTTTAACAACACTACAGCATTGTCATCGAAGCGGATATAAGATCCATCTTTCCGACGCAGTTTGTTTTTTGTGCGAACAATTACTGCCTTGGTTACAGTGCCTTTTTTAATGCCACCGGCGGGGATTGCGTCCTTTACAGTAACTACAATTTTGTCGCCTATTTTAGCATAGTCCTGACCACTGTTTCCCAGTACACGAATGCAAAGCACTTCTTTTGCACCGCTATTGTCAGCTACATTCAATCTGCTTTCCTGCTGAATCATTTTGTAAGATTTTAGATATTAGATTGTAGATTTTAGATGAGACATATCAGCGTTTATGCTTTCAGCCTGAAACTATCATCCAACATCTAACCACTGAGTTATTATTTCACTTTTTCTACAACCTCTACCAAGCGCCAGCGTTTTGTTTTGCTAAGCGGGCGGGTTTCCATAATTTTTACAACATCCCCTTCACTACACTCGTTTCTATCGTCGTGTGCATGAAATTTGGTAGTCTTCTTTACGAACTTACCATAGATAGGGTGTTTTACTTTACGCTCTACCGCAACAGTTATGGTTTTGTCCATCTTGTTACTGGTTACAACCCCTGTTCTTGTTTTACGAAGATTTCTTACTTCCATTTCGATTTATTTTGCGGGTTGATTAATTAAGCTAAACCCGATTCACGCTTGTTCAATTCAGTTTTCATACGGGCAACATCCCGGCGCAATGAACGAATGCTCATTGGGTTTTCAAGAGGAGTAATAGTATGAGCAAACTGCATTTTGCGAATGCGCATTTCATTATCATCTACCTTGGCCTGTAGATCTTCCAATGAAAGCTCTTTTAGGCTATTGTTGAATTCTATTTTCTTAGACATCTCTGTTTAATTTGACTTATTGGCTAATTAAGCTACGTAATCCCTACGTACGATAAATTTGGTTTTGATAGGCAACTTAGCAGCAGCAAGTTCCATTGCGTCTTTTGCTGTTTCCATTGATACACCGTCGCACTCAAATAAGATACGACCTGGTTCAACAACAGCAGCCCAAAACTCTGGATTACCTTTACCCTTACCCATACGTACTTCAGCTGGTTTACGAGTAACAGATTTGTCAGGGAAAATGCGGATCCAAACACTACCCTCTCTTTTCATAGCACGGGTCATAGCCTGGCGGGCACTTTCGATCTGGCGATTGTTCAACCAGATTGGCTCAAGGGCTTTTAGCGCAAATGAACCGAATGATATGGCAGTACCTCTTTTCGCTACTTCACGAATGCGGCCTTTCTGCGTCTTCCTATGTTTTGAACGTTTCGGCTGTAACATCTTTTTTTAATTTGCTAATGTGCTGATTTGCTAATGTGCTTAACGAAACCAGTCATTCTATTTGATAATCGAATTTTAGGTGCATTAGCAAATGAGCACATTTGCGTACAAAGCACATTATACTATCTTCTTCCTCCACCACCACGGTTTCCACCGCCGCCACGGTTATCACCGCCACGGCCGCCTCCACCTCTGTTATCTCTTCCACCACGGTCACCACCACGATCATCTCTACGGTCGTCACGACGAGGTTCAGTACCTGGTTTTACATCGGCAAGAATGTTCGGGTTTAGATCTCTTTTACTTAGAACTTCACCTTTACAAATCCATACCTTGATACCAATTTTACCATAAACGGTTAGAGCGAACACATTTCCGTAATCGATATCCATACGGTAAGTATGAAGAGGAACACGACCAGCTTTGATTTCTTCACTACGGGCAATTTCAGCGCCACCCAAACGACCAGCAGCTTTTACTTTGATACCCTCTGCACCCATACGAAGAGCAGATTGTATCGCCATTTTGATAGCACGTTTAAAATTGATACGATTTTCAATCTGGCGGGCAATCGTATCAGCAACGATCATTGCATCTACTTCCGGGCGACGAATTTCCAGAATATTAATCTGGACATCATCTTTACCAGTTAGTTTCTTCAACTCTTCTTTGATACGATCTACTTCTCCACCACCTTTACCGATGATGATACCTGGTTTAGAAGTATGAATTGTTACGATCAGCTTGTTCAGCGTACGTTCAATAACAATCTTTGCGATGCCACCTTTATTGATACGGGCATTCAGGTAGTTGCGGATCTTGTTGTCTTCAATCAGTTTTGCACCAAAATCTTTCTTAGTACCGAACCAATTGCTTTCCCATCCACGAACGATGCCTAACCTGTTGCCGATCGGATTTGTTTTTTGACCCATTATATCAAGTTGATAATGTGATAATTTGAATTATGCTGTAACAGTTTGATCTACAATTACCGTTACATGATTGCTTCTCTTTTTGATGCGGTATCCACGACCTTGTGGTGCAGGGCGCATTCTTTTCAGGCTACGAGCTTCATCCACCATGATCGTTTTTACACGCAGGCCATTTTCGTCCTGTCCTTCATTTACACCTTTCCAGTTGTAAACGGCACTCTTTACTAGTTTAGAAAGAGGTACGGCAGCATGCTTGGCGTGGTGATCCAAAATAGCCAGCGCTTTATTTACTTCCATCCCACGGATCAGGTCGGCCAGCAAACGCATCTTGCGGGGCGATGTAGGATAATTTCTAAGTTTTGCTACAGCTTCCATTTTATCTTATTTGAGGCTAAACTGTTTTGCAGTATTAGCTACTTATTTATTTTTTTGAACCTCCGTGACCTCTGAAATTGCGGGTGGGAGCAAACTCACCCAGCTTATGGCCTACCATAAACTCAGTTACATAAACCGGAATAAATTTGTTCCCGTTATGTACTGCAAATGTATTGCC
>CAXTDG010000073.1:0-11897 GCA_964242675.1 uncultured Chitinophagaceae bacterium | reverse complement strand
CTGCATCGGCTTTTTAAGAAATAAACTCATAAGTAGTTTTTGGTAAAATGTTTAACGCAGGCCAAAATAGGCAATAAAATCATGTAAACTTAGCTTTCTGCTTATTTACCAATTGTAAAAGCTAACATACCTGTAAGTGCATATATGAACGGCTCAAAACCGGTGGCACGGTATCCTTTACCTTAGCCGCTCTTCTTTTTGCAAAAAAACTGTACTGTTGTTTCTGCTTATGCGTTTTGTTCAATCTATCCGTTTTGGTGCAGCAGCCGGTTTTTTCATTAGCCCGGTTTATTTTCTGCGCAGGCCGCTGAATGCATTTATAAAAAAGAACGCTACGCAAATGAAGGGAAAAGTGGCCGACATAGGCTGCGGCACCCAACCCTATCGGCAGCATTTTATAAATGCTACAACCTATACCGGTTTTGATTTAGAAGGTAATGTACAGGCGGATATTATTTTCGATGGCAAAACCATTCCTGTTGCTGATGCGGTTTTCGACCATGTCATTAGCAGCGAAGTGTTGGAACACGTTTTCTGGCCCGATGCCTGGCTGGCTGAGATCAACCGTATTTTACAGCCTGGTGGTTTACTGCTCCTCACCTGCCCATTCATGTTTCATGAGCATGAAGTGCCGTATGATTATGGTCGTTATTCCTCTTATGGCCTTACCCACTTGCTACAGCAGCACCATTTTGAAATAATTGAATTTAAAAAAGCGGCTCCAGGCCTGCGTTGCATTACCCTGCAATGGAATGTACTATGGTGGACGACTTTTAAAAAACACCTGCCTCGTCCAATAGCTTTCCTCTTCTCCTGGTTTTTCTTTTTTCCAGCCAATGTGCTAGGCCTGTTGCTAGGCGGGTGCTGGAAAAGTAGCGGTAGCTTTTACGCTGGCAATATGGTTCTTTGCAAAAAAGTATAGCCCCGCTCCATGCCTTTTCTTATTTCGGTTTTTTATCTGACTTTGCTTTCTTTTCTGCTCACCCGTATCAGGTGGCTCTGCCAGGCCGGTTTTGGGAGACGGTTTGTTGTGCTTTTTTTTATAGCTAAATGTGTAGCGGGATTTGCCTACAACTTTATAGCCCTTCGTTTTCTACCGCACCAAGGAGATATCTGGCCCTTTTTCGACGATGGAAAAGAAATGTACCAGCTCTTCCTGCATTCGCCCAAAGCCTTTTGGGAAGTGTATGGGTCCATTTTCCATTATTCCGATTTCAATGCAACCAGTACCAATTCTGATTTTATCCGTTCGGCTTTTGAGGTTATTAAGTTGCTGCACTTTGGGCTCAACTTCTTTACGTTCGGTAGCCTGTGGGCCAATACGATTATTTTCAACTTTGGCGCAGTGCTTTGCTTTTTATACTTCTGGCGTTTCTTAAAAGAGCAAGCCGGAGAGCAGGGCCTTTTCGCAGGGCTGGTTTTCATGATACTGCCTTCTATGTTTTTTTACTCATCCAGTATTTTAAAGGAAGGGATTGTTATTAGTTTACTAGCGTTACTCATTCCGCTTTCGTATAAATTATTACAGCGTTTTTCTTTTAAAGTGCTTCTCCCCTGGCTGTTCTTTTTTGCTCTCCTTTTTATTGTAAAAATTTTTGTGGCAGGGCTGTGGCTTGCTTGCCTGGTGCTTTGGCGGCTGCTCCTTCTTTTTCCTAAAAAACAGGGCTGGGTTATTATTGCTACCGTTGTTCCAGGCCTCCTTCTTTTCTTTTACAGTAGTTATTTTATCCAAGCGCTTGATCTTCCAGCTTACTTTATAAAAAGGCAACAGGAGTTTTTAGCGCTACCCGCAGGTTCGTCTATTTATATGGTGCCTCTTACTACGCAGCCCATTAGTTATCTAAAAGCCTTGCCAGTTGCACTCAATAACGCACTCTTCAAACCACTGCCCGGTGAAGGTGGCAAGGCTTTGTATTCCTTATATGCCGTTGAAATGATCCTGTTTTGGATAGGTATTGCATTAATTATCTGGAAAAGAAGCAAAAAGCGAATCACTACAGCTCAGCAATCCTTAGCCATTACCTTTTTAGCGTTTGCCTTACTCAACCTATTATTTATTGGGCTCATTGTTCCTAACATTGGCTCCATCATCCGCTATCGCAGCATTTTTATGCCATTTGTAGCTGTAGCGGTCATTATTATTTGCCAACCTCAGTTTGTTTCTTAAAAACTGAATCTGTGGCTTTCTAAAGTGGTTGGGTGGTAATATCCTTTAGTTAAACGATTTCATTTTACAAGTTTCCAATAAAGCGTAGGTGTATTTGGGAAAAATTGTGCTAGCCCTGCAATGGTGACATAACCAAGCAAAGGGTGAAGCCCTATGATAAAATGTAATATTGTCGAATCTCATAAGCCCTAAAGGGGCGACATAATAGAACATTTATGTCACCCCTTTAGGGCTTGTCTAATGGAAACGGTTGTATTTGAAAACGTAGGGCTTCACCCTACGCTAATGTATGTTGCCCCCTCAAGGCTATCGATATGCTCTTGATACTTATATTATTTGGGAATTTGGAAAGCTACTTCTGTCCTTTCCCAAAACAGTATTGCATAAAAATGTAATAATTATATTTTGTCTCTTTTTTACCAGATGTTTGCCTTCATTTGCATATAAAATTCACAAAAAACATGGAATCACTCCGTTTTAAAGCACTGGAGAACCTGGCATCTTACCCAACTGAGGTAGATGTGAAAGGTTCGGCTAAGGTGACGGCTATATTTGGCCAAAACGTTTTCACCCTGAAAACTGCCAGGGAGTTTCTGAGCGATGAAGCTTTTAAAAGCCTGCAGGCATCGGTAAAAAATGGTAAAAAAATAGACCGCACTATGGGCAACCAGATAGGCGCTGGTCTGCGGGCCTGGGCCGAAACAAAAGGCGTTACCCACTTTACGCATTGGTTTCAACCCCTCACTGGCGTTACCGCCGAAAAACACGATTCCTTTTTCACTATAAAAGGTGATGGCACGGCGATAGAAGAATTTGACGGCGGCGCCCTGATTCAGCAAGAACCAGATGCCTCTTCTTTTCCCAGCGGCGGCTTGCGGGCTACTTTCGAAGCCCGTGGTTATACTGCCTGGGATCCCAGTTCACCCGCTTTTATTATGGAAATAGGTCGAGGCAAAACGCTTTGCATCCCTACCATTTTTGTAAGCTACACCGGCGAAACGCTGGATGCTAAAACGCCACTGCTCCGTTCGCTGGATGCGTTGGGAAAATCAGCCGTAGCAGTAGCACAGTATTTTGATAAAAACGTAAATAAAGTAACTGCCACGCTAGGTTGGGAGCAGGAATATTTTGTAATTGATGCGGCTATGGCAAATGCCCGCCCGGACATTACTATGACTGGCCGTGCCGTATTTGGTCATGCACCTGCTAAGGGTCAGCAACTGGAAGATCACTATTTTGGTTCCATCCCTGAAAGAGTGTACGCCTTTATGCGGGATTATGAAGAGGAAGCTTATAAATTAGGTATTCCGCTTCGTACCCGCCACAATGAAGTAGCCCCTGCACAGTTTGAGTGTGCTCCCATTTTTGAAGAAGTAAACATAGCAGTAGACCATAACACACTGCTGATGGACATTATGACCCGTGTAGCTAAGCGCCACAACCTAGCAGTGTTGCTACACGAAAAACCATTTGCCGGTATCAACGGTAGTGGCAAGCACAACAACTGGAGCATGGCTACCGACACCGGTATCAACCTGCTGGCACCTGGCCGTACGCCAAAGACCAACCTGATGTTCCTTACCTTTTTTGTGAACACTATTAAGGCGGTAAAAGATAACGCTGCCCTGCTGCGGGCATCTATTGCCAGCGCCAACAACGATTATCGCCTGGGAGCTAATGAAGCGCCACCCGCCATCATTTCTATTTTTATTGGTAAATACCTAACGGAAGTACTAAATGAAGTAAAAAGCCGTGTGGGCGAAAACTTCACGGAGCAGGATGAGATTTTGCTAAAGCTGGATATTCATAAAAATATTCCGGAACTGCTGCTCGATAATACCGACCGTAACCGCACCTCTCCATTTGCATTTACTGGTAACAAGTTTGAATTCCGTGCCGTAGGTTCGTCTGCCAACTGCGCCAATGCTATGACGGTGCTGAACACTATTGTGGCCGATACGCTGGCTAAGTTTAAAAAAGAGGTTGACGGCCTGATTGAGAAAGGCGAGAAAAAAGAAATTGCTATCATGCTCACCATTCAGAGGTACATAGTAGATAGCGAAAATGTACTGTTTGAAGGCGACGGTTATAGCGAAGAATGGCACCATGAAGCGGAACGCCGGGGTTTGCCTAATATTCCTACTACGCCACTAGCATTAGATGCCTACCTGTCTGACCGGTCGAAAAAGCTGTTTGAAGACAACCATGTGTACAGCCATGCTGAGCTGGAAGCCCGCCACGAAATAATGCTGGAAGAATACATTAAACGGGTACAGATTGAAAGCCGTATTATGGGCGAACTTTGCACCAGCCACATTCTTCCATCCGCTATTAAGTACCAAAATGTACTGATTACTAATATAAAGGGGCTGAAAGAACTAGGTCTGGATGAAGCGACCTACGCCAATCAAAGAACCATTCTGGAAAAGATAAGTCAGCATATTAGCAAGGTGGCTGGCCTGGTAGAAAAAATGATTATGGCCCGAAAGGAGGTAAATGCCATTACTGATACTCGCACTAAAGCCATTGCTTACAGCTCTCAGGTAAAGCAGGATTTCTTTGAGGAAATTCGCTATTACGTTGATAAACTGGAACTGTTGGTTGACGACCAATTCTGGCTGTTACCTAAGTACCGGGAAATGCTTTTCCTCCGCTAGTTTCTCATTTAGAATTATAAAAACAGAACAGGTTTTCCGATCAGGGAAAACCTGTTCTGTTTTTGATAACTGTACTTTTTCGAATTGCCTAAAATACAGATATAGCTAAAATACAAAAGCGGCTTTCTACACTTGAGAAGCCGCTTTTTGAATTGTGTCAATAGCCCTATTGCACTATGATTTTAGAATACTGGCGAACGTTGTTTCCGTTCACCGTTTCAATAATGTAGTTTCCTGTGTTTATATTCAGTGGCAGTACGTTTGCGCCACTTACGAATGATCCGCTTTTTAAAACTTTACCACTTATATCCAGCAGTTGGTAGCGTACTTGTTCGGCCGTTACTACTTTTACAATGCTGCCTTTTTGTACCAGGGTTGGGTATACCTGAATGCTGCCTGCTTTACCATCAATATTTACTTGGCGAATGGTGCTAACTGTTTCTTTGCCATCCACATCTGCAGAGCGAAGACGGTAATAGCTAGTGCCACTCAATGGTTTGGTATCAATAATTTGGTAGCTGCGAGTGGTAGCGCTATTACCTGCTGCATTTAAGCTACCTACCGTTTCCCAACCGGTACTGCCAGCTGTGCTGCTGCGTTCAACCACAAATTTTTTCAGATTGATTTCTAAACTTGACTGCCAGGTGATGAGTACTGTTTTGTTTTGTACAGCTTGTGCATCAAAGCCAGTGAGTTGTACTGGAAGAATAAGACCAGAACAATCGAAATTGGTAGTATCAGCAGGCGTAAAATTTACTCTTACAGTATTAGTGTAAGGCTTGTTTTGAACATCAAACATCTGTGTGCCTGTTTGTGAAGCATCGTAAAAAGTGATAGGTGAAGAACTGCTGGTACCAGCAAAAACATTCCCTTGTTGTGTAGTGTTGCCAGTGAAATGCATTTTACCTGCACCGGTTACTCTACCATCATTTCCAAAGTCGCCGCCTCGCATTACACTTCTGGTTCCTAATTCAAAAGAAGCACTGGAGTTGTTCTGAATTTTGCCATTGGGGCACCATACCAATCCATTATTAATAAAGGTAGAAGTGGCATCGTTATTCATCCCTAGTACTGATACGAACCGGCAGTTGTTAACCACACTGGTAGTGGTATTTACATTAGTCTGGCCACTTACTACCATCAATCCATCGTTTAGTACATTACCTTTTGGATTGAAGTTGGTTTGTACCCGGGCAACAGCACCACCTCTATTATAAAAAGCACTACTTGAAGCATTTAGGTTTAGATCGCCCTGTATATATAAGGTACCGGAGTTGTCAACTGTGCTGGTGCTACCAATAGGCAGGTTCGAATTAACACGTAGAATGCCACCTGTTTTATTTTCAACTTTCAGATCACTACCATTAAAATTCAGGTTGCTATTAAAAGTTAACTCTCCGGAATTAGTCAATTGTACATTAGAACCATCCATAGTAACGCCATTACTAAAGTTTATCTTACCAGAGTTGGTTAGCTTAAAGCCACTCTTCAGGCTTACATTAGGAATGGTACATTCTCCATATACATAGAAAGTACCGCTAAGGCCACCATTGATATTCTGTGGTTTGAAGCTGGCCCCGTTAAGTATATATACAACAGCGTTGGAACTTATGCTTGAAATGTTACCAGTATAAGTACCACTAGTAAGACAATAGTTGCCAGAACCGATGTTCAGGTTATCGCCACTAATGGATTGCGATCCGGCAGGACATTGAGCATTACATAGCTGAGTAAAAGACATAAGAAGAATAGTCAGAAAAAAGTAGAAATTTTTCATGCTTAAGATTTAGGGTATGAAAGAGTATAATCGTTTTTGGATCTGCCGGTTATCTTATAGCACAGAAAATGGATGGGATGTCTATTTTTTCAAATGAGATTGGATTAAAAAATTTTTTGTGTCAATTAAAACTGTTTTGCTTCAAGAATTTGCTAAAAACAAAACCCTATCATTTTCACTTAAAAAGCCTTGCTGATCAAAGACTAGCTTTTTTATACTAACCCTTCTATTTGTTCGTTGACAGGACAAAAATAGTCAGCTTTTATTAAAAATTGCAAATAATTGAATTTATTTCAAAAATAATTACGGATTTCATCTAAAAATAGTTTCAAAGTCAAAACATTGTTGCGATTAGTGCGATAAATCGAGGTTTAAACTTCTTCTTCTAACCGCAAAATGCAGTGAACTTGGCCCGTTATATAAATGCGACAGGCCATGCTCAATAGCGAAATGGGATCATTATCAACCCAGATATTGAACCTTGCAGACTTGAGAAGAATATTTTTTAACACATGCAACACATAGCCCCTTAAAAATGACTATGAAGCATCCGCATGAGATTTATGCGGTTCTGTTGAAGATAGTTGTAGTTAGACGGATAAATTTTCAACAGAAATTATTCTACTGATTATCTTTTGTGTAAAAATTTTTGTTTTACGATTGCTTGCTCTTACAACCCCGCCCTTAGTGACGGGGTTTGTTTTTAGATAGTGGGCAAGTATAAGCTTCGGAGAGATTTTATTTAAGAGAAGATACTTAGAAACGAACCCTAATAAAAACAGCAAAGGTTCCAAACCCGAAGGCGGAACCTCTGCTCTCTCACAGCTAGTATTGATTGTAAAAAACACAAAAAGCATTACTGCTTTCCTTAACAGACATTAACGTAGTATTAAAACGCTGCACCTTTTTTCAAAATTTATTTTTCAATAAATTTTGAAAGTTTAGAAATGTGGTTATTTTTGACTTATGAAACTGGCAGAAGCAAAAGAGCAATTCATTAATACCTGGGGAAGCCTGGGTAGCGATTGGGGGATCAACCGCACTATGGCGCAGATACATGCTTTGCTACTGGTGAGTGCTGATCCGCTGAGTGCTGATGATGTAATGCAGCAACTGAATATTAGCCGGGGCAATGCCAACATGAATTTGAGAGAATTGATCAACTGGGGACTGGTAACCCGAACCATCATTACCGGCGAACGCAAAGAATTTTTTACTGCGGAGAAGGATATTTGGAAAGTATCTCGCCTGATTATTAAAGAGCGGAAAAAACGGGAACTGGAACCAATGATTACTTTTTTGGACAGCGTAAGCAATGTAGATGGTGATAAGAGCGATAAGGAAACAAAGGCCTACATAGATGCTATAACGAACATCAAGAAATTTAGCCTGCAGGCAGATGGCTATTTAGACACAATGATAAAAGCAGATGAAAGTTGGTTTTTTGGAACGTTGCTGAAGCTGTTTAAATAACTGCAATAAACGAGAAACTTAAAAAGCCGCAATGCGGTTTTTTTAAAGAAGCATACTTTCATTATTTTCTGAAAGTTAAATAAGTATAGGCTTGCGATTCTCCTCTTTATCAACTCTTTAAAATTTAAAACAATGAAAAGAAACTCGTTTAAAAAGTTGCTCTTAATCATTGGTGTCCCCATTTTGTTTGCACTGGTAGTGAGGGGAATTTTTGGCGTAGAAACCTGGGAAGACCTGTATAGTGTAATGAGTATTGCTTTCCTCTTGTTTTTGCCAGCAGGTGTAGGAGCCATCACCATCTATCTGTCGGATATTGAAAAAGTAAGAAATACCAGTTACCGCTTTTTCATGCCCTGGATTCCCATACTTGGTTTCTTTTTACTTACCCTAATCTTAAGCATTGAAGGCTGGGCCTGCTGGATTATGATCTTGCCCATTTTCCTGTTATCAGCTTCGGTAGGTGGCCTTATTGCCGGGCATTACAAAGTAAAAAAGCATGACCGGGAAAATATAATGGTGTCACTAATAGTACTACTGCCATTTCTTATTTCACCGGTGGAGCAATGGATTGGCGCTATCCCCGGCCAGTACAAAGCCTACACCTATACCGACATTCATGCACCGAAAGAAGTTATTTGGCATAATGTAACTAAAGTAAGGGCTATTGAAAGCAGCGAAGAAAAAGGCTGGCTCACTACGCATCTGGGCTTTCCGCAGCCTATACGTGCCGAACTGAACTATGAAGGTGTAGGTGGCTTCCGAAAAGCCATATTCGATAAAGGATTAGTATTCGATGAAACGGTTACGGCCTACGCTCCTTACCGGAAAATGGCGTTCTCCATCAAAGCCAATCCGTACGATATCCCATCTACCACTATGGACGAACACATTGTTGTGGGTGGAAAATATTTTGATGTACTAAACGGCACTTACGAGCTACAACAGCTGAACGATTCTACCTACCGACTGCATCTGTACAGCCATTTCAAACTCTCCACCACTTTCAACTTTTACGCAAGCTGGTGGGCTGGCTGGATTATGAAAGATATTCAGAACAATATCCTGCAAATTGTAAAGCACCGGGCTGAGTCGGAAGGGTAATATTTCATTCTATTCTCCTCAAAAATGTAGTTTATGATCACATTGAAAAAGATAGATTTCTACGGCCAGATATTTTTAATATTTCTAACGATTATCCTAGCAGTCTGCTTACAAGAGACAGCAGTGGTCTTTGGCTATTTCATTACTGGTTGCTGGCAAGTACTTAGTACAATAATACAAGCCTGTATTAATAAGAAACTTCCAGAGTTAAGAGAAAGAAAATACTATCAGATTATAACTGTAATCATCATTCTTACTTCTCCTTTAGGTGCTTGGCTCATTCTATTCATTGCTCCTGTAGTAGCTTTTTGGTATCTCAATATTAGTTATCGTGAACTCAAAATCTGGCAACACCGTCGTTTTATTCAACTCCGCTAAAAGTCGTTTTATGCAAAACAAAAAAATCGTAATAGCCGGTGGCACTGATTTTATTGACTAGGCCATTGCCAGCCATTTTGGAAAAGAAAATTGGATCATTTTTTTTAGCCATTTTGTACTACATAAAATACTGTATGCCTGCCGATTCAGGTGTTATAACTACTGGCCTGCATTTTGAACCCTTATGTTCAAAACTGAATTATGCCTAATAAAAAAACACTGGTACTGGGTGCTTCGCAAAACCCATCCCGGTATAGTTACCTGGCTATGAATAAGCTGAAACAAAAAGGCCATGATGTGGTAGCTGTAGGAGCTAAAGAAGTAGTTGTAAATGGAATAGAAATAGAGAAAGAGAAAAAGCCGTTTGAAGCAGTAGACACCGTAACGCTTTACCTTAATCCGCAACGGCAACAGGAGTATTACGATTACATTCTTTCCCTGCATCCCAAACGCATCATATTCAATCCCGGAACGGAAAACGATGAGCTTTGGCAGAAGGCAAAAGATGCTGGCATTCAACCAGTAGAAGCTTGTACGTTGGTAATGCTTAGCACAGGTCAGTACTAAACGCATAGATAAAAAGCCGGAAAGTAATTTCTGGCTTTCTTATTCGTACACTACTTCGTTAGGTGGATTTTGCAATGCTTTGAACATGAAAAAGAGGCACACAACGGCTAATACTACCCCGGCAATTAATGTGTTTTGCGGCCCTAATTGTTCTGCTAGCCAGGCAAATAGCATTTTGAACAAGCCGTTTCTACCGCTGGTCGAAATGCTCCCACCCTCTTCCAGTGTCAGGGCATCTTCGTAAACAACAAATGTAAAAACTGCTGTAAGGCCTAGCCCAATTAGCGAAGGCGTAATAGCCCGAAATTTACCAACGCCCTGCGTAGTGGGCGTAAGTTTTTGCTGCTCCCTCAAGTAAGAAGTCACTTCTTCTAACTCCGACTGGTTAGCAAAATCTATAAATACTTTTTTGCCTTGGGCAGTAATGAACAACCGCTTTGGCTTATTTTCCGGGTGGGCCAGCCGGGTAATATCATTTACAGCAATCTCCTTCTTCTTTCTGAAAATACTTTTCTTTTCGTAGGCCGTTACAAAATCAGCTTCCGTTTTGTAGCGGGTATTTATCAAAAGCAATTTGCCATCCTGAATGAGCAGGCTTTGCCAGCTTTTTTCGGTTACTAAAGGGAAGAGTTGCTTGGTTAGCACGGTGGTAAAAATTTAGGTTGCCGCAAATATATCTATGCAGCGTAAAAACTTGTAATTCTTAAATGCCGATTGCTGGTGTTATTACAAGTTTTAGTTCCATTATCGGTTTACTACTCCTAATTACCTTTTGTTATTTTCTGCTTGCAATGAGTACTATTGTATATCATCATTTTACTAATTGCTTATGACTGGTATTGGCAACACGCCGCTAATAAAACTGCAAAAGCTGGTGCCACCCAGCAGCGCTGATATTTACATAAAATGGGAAGGTGCCAACCCAACCGGCAGCATGAAAGACCGCATGGCCCTTTCGATGATTGAAGGTGCCGAACGCAGGGGCGAACTACAGCCCGGCGGAACCGTAATTGATTTTACAGGTGGCAGCACCGGGAGTTCGCTGGCCATGGTGTGTTCAGCCAAAGGGTATAAAGCTCATTTTGTATCGTCTAATGCTTTTTCGGAAGAAAAACTGCAAACCATGCAGGCATTTGGTGCTACGCTGGATTTGATACCAGCCGAACATGGTAAAATAACACCCGCCTTATTTACAGAAGGCCATCAACGCATACAGCAGTTGCTACAGCAACCAAATATGTTTTGGACAAACCAATTTAATAATGTCGACAACCGCAATGGATATCATGCCATGGCAGAAGAAATAATAGCTGCGCTAAATGGCCGGATAGATGAGTTTGTGGCGGGTGTAGGCACTGGCGGTTCGTTTTCGGGTAATGCAGAAGTACTAAAGCAGAAAGTGCCCGGCATTCGCTGCGTTGCTTTCGAACCATTTTATGTACGGGCCTTATCCGGCGGCGGCATATCTGGCAGCCACCGCATAGAGGGCACTGGTTCTGGAATTGTACCCGGCATTTTCAGGAAAGACCTAACCGATGAATTTGTGCCGGTAAAAGATGAAGATGCATACGAAACAGCCCGGCAACTGGCCCGGCAGGAAGGTATTTTTGGTGGCATTTCGTCTGGTGCTAATGTGTGGGTAGCACTACAAAGAGCAAAAGCGATTGGTGCTGGCAAAACGGTAGTAACAGTCGTCTGCGACTCGGGCCTTAAGTATTTGCAAGGCGATTTGTATAAGTGATATTTTAAAATAGGCAATGCGCAACAAGCGATACTA
>CAXTDG010000072.1:0-11951 GCA_964242675.1 uncultured Chitinophagaceae bacterium | reverse complement strand
TCAATAGACCTTATGAAGCTATGTTTTATGGCGCTATCCCATTTGGTAAGCAAGCTGTAACTATTACAACAGTTTGCACCGAGTGCTGTAAGGAGATAGAAGATGAAAATAATAAAAGTAGGGAACATTACTTCACTTTTGGAAAGTGGTATCTTAATGAGCCTGTACCTGTATTAAATCTTTGTTTCAACGAAAGATGTTTACAAACCAATCCTAATATTAAAGCTAATATAGAAATTTTCAGAAGGGATTTTATAGAAAATATGTCCTCAGATGTAAAGAATTTTATGGAAGAATACTGGGCATTTCTGACAGATTTAGCATGTATTAAATATTTAACCCCGCAACAGCATTTCATCAGCACAGCTTTTATCTCTACTATAAAGGAATATTATGGAGAGCAGTTTAATGGGATAATTTATCCAAGTAGTATAACAAGCATGGAAGGAATAAATATTGTTCTTACACCTAAAGCTGTAGATAAATATCTTAATTTGAAAAAGGCTTTTATGCTCAAACTGGCAAGAAAGCCTAACAATTTTAAGGGGTATACCGGTTATGAGTGTAGCAATGTTGCCAATGTCATTGACAGGGGATTTGCATTCACTACAATCTGGTAATAAAGACCGCATTTGAATTTTCCTTCGCTTCATTATCTGCCTTAGGTAGTACAGGTTAGGTAGCAAAATGAAATATAAGCAAAGCTCTTTTGCATAAATACATGACAGCGGACAAAAATTTATGTATACATATCTACAGCATACAAAACCCTTCTTTTAAATCTTTGCTCCTTTTAAACCATTGCCCGTTTCCAGGTCTTACCGCAAACTAATGCGCTGATGAAAAAATTTTTTACGCTGGTTATACTTCTCATTCACCTGCAAGGCAAATCGCAATCACTTTATTTTCCACCACTTACCGGTAATACCTGGGATACCATGTCACCGGCATCTTTGGGCTGGTGCCCGTCTAATATCGATTCGCTGTACAGCTATTTGCAGCAAACCAATACCGATGCTTTCATTGTGTTGAAGAATGGAAAAATCGTACTCGAAAAATACTTTGGCACTTTCACCGCTGACTCTGCACATTATTGGGCTTCAGCTGGTAAAAGTTTGATAGCTGTACTTGCTGGAATAGCGCAGGAAAAAAATCTCATCAACATCAATAACCCGGTTTCTAATTATTTAGGGAATGGGTGGTCATCGGCGCCGCAGGCAAAAGAAAGTAAAATTAGCATTCGCAGTCTGATGACGATGACCAGCGGATTCAACGACAATCCACCCTCACCCTGCGATAACGAAAGCGTAACGCCTAACTGTCTCATTTACTTAACTGATACCGGCCAGCGCTGGGCCTATCATACTGGGGCTTACCAGCAAATTGCAGGCGTTATTAGTGCTGCCAGCGGACAATCTATCAATGCATTTACCAACGCTCAAATCGGATCTCATACTGGTATAACGGGGCTGTGGGTTAATGGCGTATTTTATAGTAAAGCTCGTTCTATGGCCCGGTTTGGTTTGCTGGCCCTCAACAAAGGCATATGGGCAACCGATTCGCTGATACATGATGCAAACTATTGGAACGCCATGACCAACACTTCGCAACCCTACAATCAGTCGTACGGATACCTTTGGTGGCTCAATGGTAAAAGCACTTTCCTTGCGCCGGGGTTACAGTTTATTTTTAATGGCCCGCTTTTCCCGAATGCCCCTGCAGATATGTTTTGTGCATTAGGAAAAAATGATCAAAAAATATATGTGGTTCCTAGCCAGCAATTAGTAGTTATCAGAACGGGTAATACCGCTTATGGAGTGGCTGTTGCCTTCTCCCCTTTCGATGATTTGTTGTGGACGAAAATTCAGAATCTCGACCGACAATGCAGTTACACTTTTACAGGCAATGGTAATTGGAATATCGCTTCCAATTGGACGAATAATACCATTCCGCCAACCACACTAAGCAAAGAGGGCATCATTACTATTAACCCATTGCCTGGTGGAGAATGTATTTTAAATGTGCCACAAACAATAGCCACTGGCACTAATTTAAAAGTGGCAGCCAATGCTAAATTCAGGGTTATGGGCAACCTTACAATTGTACACTGACACCACAAATTCAGTGGCGGCTTTTTATAATTTTATAATGGATAATCTGGTAGAGCCGTCTATAGAAACAGGCTGAGCTGTTGAACTGCTGGCAACATTTGCTTTGATGGTTATAACATCATTTACAGCAAGGCTCAGCGTAATGGTAGCACTTGATCGGGATACCGGTGCGGCAAGAAAACTATTAGCTACCCCCACCCCATAGGCAACAATTGTATTATTAGAAAAGATCAAGGGAAAAATTCCAAAATTGGCAGATCCGCAAACATTCACGGTTATCTGGTAAACACCAGCAGTAGTTGCCTTGAAAGCATTATTACTGGTAAAGGTTCCTAATACTGAATTGAGCGTCTGCACGGTCTGGAAAGAAATAGTCGTAGGTGGCGCAGTCGCTCCCCCGGCGGCAATGGTTTGTGCTTCGGTGCTAATGGCTACCAGCGCCATGCCTGCCCCACCTGCTGCAGCCCAGGCACCATCGCCCCGCAGATAGGTACCGGAGGAAGCCGTACCCGTAGCGTTGATTTTTCCTACAGCAATACTGTTATTGGCAATTTTAGCGTTGGTCACAGCATTGTCTGCCAGCTTAGCTGTTGTAATGGCATTGCTGCCAATAGTAGTTACGGCATTACCACTAATGGAAACGTCACCCGTTACGGATTGCGGCACCTGTGGTGCGTATGGCGCTGCTAATCCTGTAAGATAAATTTGCCCGCTGGCTGTTCCATTTACAAAACCCGGCCCGGTGGCACCCATCAGTTGCCAGTTGGGCAATGCAGGCGTTCCTGTATTATAGTAAAACCCTGCTGGCGCTTCGGTCTGGTAAATGAGCAGACCAGTAGCAGGTAGAGAAATCCCTGTTTTTTGGTTAGCCAACATACGAGGCACCAGTAAACCCTTTCTTATACTTTTTACATCCAGCATGGCACTCGTATCTGGTGCTGATCCATCCGTTCCAATAGCAACAGCCTGGGCAGCCGCAGGAAAAGTGCTAATAGTAAGCAGGATTAATACACAAAAAAATGAACGCAAATTCATAGACCTATTTTGAGTGGTATAAAAAAGTATTAAACTGAACAAAGCAGTTATTCAACTACTTTAATGGCTGATAAAAAAACTATATACAGGCAGCGATGCTTTATAAAAGTAGATAGGTATATACTGCCACGGTAGCGATTTCTAAACAAATGAGTAAAAGGTTGCCAATGGCAGCCATTGCGTTAATTGTGCTAAAAACTTACAGTGGGGCGCCTCCCATTGCGCCTGCACCAGTTGGGCAATTCAATCATTCATAATTGGCGCAAAGGGCCGGGTTGTCTGTAGTAGTCCACGTCCCGCCGCTCCCAATAATCAATTTTCGTTTTTGTAACCGACCGTTCATTCGCTTTGGTGGGACAGCAGGCTACTACTGCCCATCCCTGGCGCATTGGTGCAGCAGTGCTGCCTGTTGCCATATTCTTTATTTTTGGCTTCTCTAATTTTTCCTATGCCTGATTTTCATTCCATTCTACCATTTACCAACAAAACACCAGAAACTATTGAATTGTACAATCATTTCATCAACAGCTTTCAGGCAATTGGTACCGTTGAATTACTACCCACCAAAACTATGATCGGCATTGCTAATGGAGACCGACGAATTGCCTGGATTACTACTATCGGTAAAAATTTTGTGCATGTTGTTTTCCCTTTCAAAAAGCCATACGAAGACAACCTCTGTTTTCAGAAAATAGCACAGGTGCCGGGTGATGCAAACCAGTTCAATCATCATTTTAGAATGCTTGCAAAAGAAGATGTGAATGATGAAGTGAAAAGCTTTATGCAATTAGCTTTCAGTGGAGAATAACAAACTATCAAATACAAAATGGCCGCAACGAATTGCGGCCATTAGCAGATACGGGAAAAATAACCAGGCTATATTTTTATACCCAGCCGTATGGCAATACGACGGTAGTGATAGCGGTAATGATATTCGTTGGTGGCAAAGTTTCCAAATGGTGTAGCATCGGTAACAAAAAGCGATTTCTCATTCATTCCTACCTGCTTGTAACTATATCCGGCACTTACGCTTAGGGCGGTTTTATTTTTCAGGTTGATGAAATAACCTAACCCGGCTTCTCCGGCAAAACCGTTTTTATATTGATAGGAATATGAGCGGTTCGAAAAATTGTTTTCCCACACAAAACCCATCCCGGCATTGCCATACGCAAAAGGTTGGTGCCGGTTGCTACCAAATGCTTTGTGCACACTTAATAGCAACGGAATGGTTCGTAAACCATACCAGTCAACGCCGGTACTAATACCAGTGTACCAGTTTTTTTTGGCAATACAGTTGGTGGTTAACACACTCCCTTTTTCGGTAGTATTACCTACAAGTAATCCTGCCTGGTGCAGACCGAAATATTGCCATGTATCAACTTTTGTTTGTTTCTGCGCAGCAGCAATAATGGTAATTGTATTAAGCAATAGGATTAAAAAAAACTTCATAAAATTCTGTTTTAGCTGGTCTGATAAGATTCATTGGAGCTGATACAAACGAAACATTTTGTACAACTCTTTTTTTGAAGTACGCTTTGCAAAAATGGCTGCTGGCATCATTTGTACCAGCCAATTTTGCTTAGTAGTTTGATGTTGTTCATATCGTTATAGTCGTATTGGTATAAGCCATCTTTGGCCGATACAATTGCTTTTTTATTGTAGCAGATCACATCGTAGGTTTCGGCCATAGGGATAGTGGTTTTCAAAAGCAAGCTACTTGCATTGGTAGCATCAAAACATTTCAATCCATCTTTGCCATCGCAGATGAATAGCCATTGCCCATCCTTACTTAAACCGTGTGGATTGGTGAGTGGGTAGCTTTTCACCAAGGCAGGCTGCATCAGGTTTTGCACATTTACTACATCTAATTGGTTGGTAAAAGAGTTGCAGGCGGTACCATTGCGAAGCGTTACGTATGCATAATTGCCATCGGTTATTACGGGGTCGCACACATTGGCATGGGCAAACGCACCCATCCGTACGGGCAGTTGCGGATTAGCAATGTTATAAATCATCATACTGCTTTGGGAACCAATAAATAGCTTGTCCTGAAAAGGGTAAATCGTTTCGATACCCCCGCCGATGTAAATTGTATTTTGCACTACCGGTTGCTGTGGCTGTGCAAGGCTTAAGGTACTAAGCTGATACGTAGATACAGCGTACATATAATTGTTTACAATAGCAAAACGGGCCATACTTCCTCCTTGCCCGGCAGGAGTAGCGGAAGAATTAGCGCTTTGTAGGCTAATCATGCAAAAAGGACAATTTGTAGTAAAGCCATTCGTTTTTTCAAGACTTTCCATTAATACGCTGGCTTCAACAGTTGTATCCTTCTGGGTCCAGTCGTAAATAATATGAGTGCTATCAACTAAGAAACCGTTGACTGCGGTACGGTCGATAAATAATTTGCTTATTGTTTTGGTGAGTACTACCTGCGCCGGGTTGGTGATGTCAATAGCAAAGAGGTAGGAGTAACAATCTGCATACAACGTGTTGCCCTGCACAGCTATATCCATATTGCCGGGTATTGGGATGAAGGCTTTATTGACAGGTGCTGCCGGGTTGCTATTGTCAATAATATGTACCCCTTTATACTTCTCGTTCAGGTAAATGGTATTGCCTACGATATACATTTTACCAGGTTCCGTTATAGCTACAGCAGCATTACTTTTCATCTCCGTTTCTACCTGGGCAAGTGTTTTATACACAGGCCGGTAAATGGTGTAGCGCTTGGTAGCACTATCTTTTAAGCATCCGGTAAAAGGCAACAGTACAGCGCATAGCAGTAGCACAGCAGCTACCTGCAAACAGAGTTTTTTCATAAGGGAAAGTTTTATTTTGAAGAATGGTTGAACAGTGGTAAACCCAGACGAACCTGCCATTGCCGCCAGCGATAGTTGGACTGCAAAGCAGGCTTGGCCACATTGCTAAAGCCATGTTGGTATAGCAACCCGGCATACAGTTTTTTATTTAGAAAAACGGTAGCTCCTACTTCAGCAGCAGACATCCATTTAGTAGATAAAACCGATGAGCGAACGTAATTATAAGTGCGATAGTCTTGCAGCAGTTGATTGCTACTAATATTATAAGCCAAAGAAAATCCTGTATGAAAACTTATTGGAAAATGAGAAGCCGGATTGATAGTGTATTCAATACGTGGCACCAACTGAACCTGATGTACATGGTTATGATATACTAAGGTGCTGCCCGGAATGTAAGCACTGGAAATACGTGCAGCATCAAGAGCGTAATAGATGGCTAAAGAGTCTCGCCTTGAGCCATATTCCTGCTTAGTGGAAAGCATTTGATAACGTAAGGCTATTTGCCAGTTCCAGTGTTGCGAAATGGCTTGCTTTCGGGTAATGCCTGCACTAAAACTAAAAGCTGCTGTTGGTGGAGTAAGAGACCCATAATTTGATGGTGATCCAGGAATAGGTACGCCAGTTAAGGGGCCGGTGGAGTTTACGGGGCTATAATAAGATTGATTACTTCCCTGAAGCGATTGTCGTTGCCAGCTTTGACCTAATCCTACTTCTGCTATCCATGATGAACGACTTTTTTTATTAGAACCTTTTTTTGCAGCAGCAGTTGTAATTTGCGTTGGTGTAATGGTGGTGGCAACGTTATTCTTTACAGAATCAGTACTATCTGTTGCAATTTTTTGTTTGGCGGGTAAAACAGGTATTGTGTCTGGTACTTGTTGTGTAATAGTAGCCTCTGGTTTTGCTAAGGGTGTAATATTTGTGTAAGTCTTTAACTCCTTTTCAAGTTCACCAGAGGCAGGATCAGGTTGCTGTTTGGTTGTTTTATTTTCAGCTCGAGTTACAGACGAGCTGGTAGTAATCTGTTTTGGTATTTTGGAGAAGTTATTTACCCTGTAGTTCAATCGTTTTTTATGAATTACAGACGCAGAACTCTGTATCTCACCTAGAGTTTTATTAGTAGAAACAGTTCCTTTTACATCGTATACAGAATCTTTTTTCTGAAGCTGACTGTTTCCCATTTTATTTTTCTCAGGTACTACAATTGTAGCTGATGACAATTTTTGGCTGGGTGTATCAACCGGATTTTCTACCTGTGTTTTTTTGGATAGATCGTTTGTAATTATGGTGGTCTGTGGGCTTGTACTTTTTTCCTTTGAAGCATCGCCTGGTTGCTTATCAAAAGCCAGCCAAATACCTCCGCCCAGTAAAACTGCCAGCGGTAGCAGCCACCACCAAAAGGCGGCTCGGCGACGCTTTTTTTCTGGTGGCAGGGCAGCTTCTACCTGCTGCCATATTTCGGGCTGCGGGGCGATGCTGAAATCCTGCATCCGCTGGCTTATATCTTTTTCAAAATCATTTTGCATACCGTTCCGGTAATTGTTGCTGGCTATACGCCTGAATTTTTTTAATGAGTGCGGTACGTGCCCTACTGTATTGGCTGCGGCTGGTTTGCTCGCTGATGCCTAACAGCTGCCCGGTTTCTATATGGTTATAACCCTCCACCGCCACCAGGTTGAACACCGCCTGGTACCCGGCAGGCAATTCACGTATGAGTTCTACCAGTTCTTTTGTATTCAGTAGTAGTTCGGGTTGCTCGGTGCTTACGGGGTGCATGGTTACCTGGTCCAGTTGTAGCTCGGACCGGTAGCGGCTATGGCGGCGCAGGTAGTCGATGGCGGTGTTCACCATAATGCGGCGTATCCAGGCATCGGGTGTGTTTTCGCTTTTGTAGCCTTTCAGGTTGTGAAATACTTTAATGAAGCCTTCCTGCAACACGTCTTCCGCATCGGCCAGGCTTTTGGTATAGCGGTAGCATACGCCCAGCATGGTACCTGCATACAAATCGTACAGGCGCTTTTGCGCTGTGCGGTCGTTTTTCAGGCATTGCTTTATCAGGGCTTGGGTATCCATGCAGGGGTTATGATGGCTAAGTAACCGGGAAAGTTGTGCGTTTATAGTTGAAAGCTGAGGCCACTCAGAAAAGAAAAAGTCATTGTTTTTCGGGAGAAATTGTAGCCTGCTGATGAGTTGCTTGTGTTGGTAAGACCAGCATAATTTCTAGCATTGAGGCTAAGTGCTATTTTGCTGGTAAGCGGAATTTGTGTGCCTATGCCAGTAGCAAAACCTGCATTCAGACCTTTGTAACCAGTAGAAGAGAAGCTGTACCAGAATGAATGAGTGCCGTTGGGAAGAACCCGAAGTACAGTAGCTCTACTGCTAAGCAAAACGCCTATGAAACCACCTGCATCAACCAGGAACTTCACTTTTTTTCCGAAGGCAAATTCTGCCATTACTGGCAGGTTGAGATAGTTGAGTTTCAAGCGTACATCTGCTTTTGCTAAACCATTTACACTATCTTCCAAATACAAATTCCGCAGGGCATAGCCCATCTGCTCGTACGAAAGCTGCACCCGAATCCCAAACCAGTCTGTTTTATTCCATTTTGCATTTCCGCCAATACTTAGCCCGGTTATATTGCCTTTTATGTCTTTACTAATGCCGCTACCATACACAGTATTCAAATTAATACCTCCCTGAAAACCATATTCTATCCTCATTTTCTGGGCGGTAGCGGCAAAACACAGAAACAATAAACCAACAACAAAAGCTTTCTTCATAAAGGCAGGGGGTTTTGAAACGGAAGCGCTGCGTGTATTGACGACTGCCACATACAAATCATTGCATCACATAAAAAAAGTTTTTTGAAAGGCAAATTACCCGATTGAACGCTGGCCGCATAAAGCGCAAGGGATAGAAGCGGTAGCCCACAGGCGGCGGATGACTAATAGAAAAAATAAATGCAAGTTGCAACGCCGCCGAGGACTACAAGTGAATAGCCTGGTGCCGCTTGGTTTTTGGCGGCATGCGCCATGATTTGTATAGAGTCGCAGACGGTGAAGAACATAGTGCTGCGAAGTCTGGAGACTTTGCAGAGCAAATTAGACGCCTTCGGCAATGCTTTGTAAAAGGGTATGGCACACCTCTCCTATTTGCTCGTCTGTCATTATAAGGGGAGGCGCAACCCGCAGGCAATTGGGAGCAAATAAAAACCAATCGGTGAGCAGCCCGTTGGAGATGCAGCGATGAACGACCCGCTGTGCTATCTCAGCGGTTTCAAATTGCAATGCCATTAGCAAACCAGCACTATATATGGACTGGATGGCCGGATGCACCAGCAAGGAACGAAGCAATTGTTCTTTAGCGGCGACCCCAGTCCACAATTTTTCCTGTAGTAAAATCTGGAAAGCCGCCATGCCTGCCGCACAGCAAACCGGGTGGCCCGCAAAGGTGGAAATATGCCCCAGCACCGGGTTGGAGGTAAAGGCCTGCATGATGTTTTTATTGGTAATAAAAGCACCCAAAGGCATACCACCACCCAAAGCTTTACCCAGCATCAAAATATCAGGAACCACATCGTATTGCTCAAATGCCCACAGGTTGCCAGTGCGGCCAAAACCGGTTTGAATTTCGTCGAAAATGAGCAGGGTGCCCGTGGCAGTACATTGTTGCCGCAATGCTTGCAGCCACAAGTGGTCGGCTCGTTTGGCACCGGCTTCGGCCTGCACCACTTCGGCTACTACGCAGGCAGTTTTTTTAGTAATGGTTTCCAGGCTTTCAAAATCGTTGTAAGTAGCATGATGCACACCGGGAAGCAGTGGCCGGTAAGCATTTCGCCAATACTCATCTCCCATCAGGCTCAGCGCTCCCTGTGTACTGCCATGGTAGGCGTTTTTAAAAGCTACCATTTCGGTACGGCCGGTATGGCGCTTGGCCAGTTTGGTAGCACCTTCGGTAGCTTCGGTGCCACTGTTTGTAAAATATACGCAGTCTAAAGTTTCAGGTAGGTTTTGTGTAAGCAATTTGGCGTATTGCACCTGTGGCGCTTCTATTATTTCGCCATACACCATCAGGTGCATGTAGTCAGTTGCTTGTTTTGTAATGGCTTCAATTACGGCCGGGTGGCTATGCCCAATATTGGCAACGCTAAAACCGCTGATGAGGTCGGTGTATTCTTTTCCATCCGGGCTCCACATGTAGCAGCCACTGGCTTTGGTGATTTCGATACCAATGGGGGCAGGAGATGTTTGTGCAACATGATTTAGAAAACGCTGGCGGTTGGAAAGGTGCATACAGGCAAAGTTAGTCAGCCGCAGGCAGTTGGCAGGAGAACCGTAACATTTTGGCCCTGCCTGTTTTTAAAACCATTTCTTTTGCATCAGTCCTCGTTTAAGCCCCTCCGTTGGAGGGGTTTGTGGAGGCTTTTTTCTTATGCCTATCATTCTTCCTGTAAAAGGTATTGCTCCTTCTTTTGGTGAAAATAATTTCATTGCGCCTAATGCTACCATTGTAGGCAATGTGCAAACGGGTGAAGGGTGCAGCTTTTGGTTTAATGCTGTGGTACGGGGTGATGTCAATTTTATAAAAATGGGTAACAAAGTGAATGTGCAGGATGGTGCCTGCATCCACTGCACGTACCTGATGCATGGCACTACCATTGGCAATAATGTGAGCATTGGCCACAACGCAATTGTGCATGGCTGTACGGTACACGACAATGTGCTGATTGGTATGGGCGCCATTATAATGGATGGTGCCGTGGTAGAAAGTAACAGCATTATAGCTGCCGGAGCAGTGGTGCTGGAAGGCACACATGTACCGGCAGGGAGCATTTTTGCCGGGGTGCCTGCAAAAAAAATTAAAGACGTTTCGCCGGAAAAGATAGAAGGTGAAATAAACCGGATAGCTAACAATTATGTGCTGTATAGTAGCTGGTTTCAGGAAGAGCAATAAGTTCAAATAGGCAATTAGCAACGGGCACTTCAATTTTGATTCGCTTAATAGAACTGTCGATGTATTATTTTTTGTCGCTTCGTATTCCAATATTTCTATTTATAAAAACCACTGATTATCTTTAACCCATGACCTCCAAACCTACCGTCGGACTGCTTTTTATAGCCTCTGGCATAATACTTATGTCATTTGCTTCCTGCGCTGTAAAGCGGGGCTGCCCCGCTACCCAATCTGGCCTAGGTGCCGAACGGGTACTGGCAGGAGAAAAAGTAAAGAAGCAAAAATTCAAGATTAAGGGGATGAATTAAGGCCTCTCCCAACCCCTCCAATAGAGGGGTTACAGAACCGTAACAATTCTGGCCAACCTTAATATTCTTAATCTTTTTTTCCGCTTTATTCTTCGCATAAGCCCCTGCATTGGAGGGGTTTGGGAGGCTTACTTACTCCCTTTCATTACGCTACCGGCACCGGCAAACTTTGGCTGCCAATACTGATTATCGAGGCTGGCAATGCTAACGCCATAGGTGCTGGAAGCATGTACAAACATGCGGTTGCCTACATACAAACCCATGTGCGTAATATCGTTTCCACTACCGGTTTGGAAGAATACTACATCGCCTTCGCTTAGTGCATGGCGATTGTTGTAATGATCAGTATTTTGTTTGTAAAAAGAAGCAGAAGATTTACGAACGATTTTAAAATTATATACATCTGCCAGCAGGCGTTGTACAAAGCCGGAACAGTCGACACCCTCTTTTGAAACACCGGCATATTTGTAAGGCGTGTATAGCCATTGATCAATGAAAGTAAACAGATCTATATTCTGAATATCGACTGGTAAAATACCAATGTAAGCAGCGTACTTGTTCCTGATTTTTTTCTGGTAAAAATCGGTATTGGCAATACGGCCGCTTTTGCTTTCCGGTTCGGGCTGTAGCTGTGGCTTGGTGGAGGTAGTTCCGGTAGCTATTTTTCTGGAAGAGCTACAGGAAATAAAGATGGGGGGCGGCCTCGAATACTGGTACAACAA
>CAXTDG010000071.1:0-12000 GCA_964242675.1 uncultured Chitinophagaceae bacterium | reverse complement strand
ATGGGCAAATGAATGTGTTGGTATCGCCGGATACGGCTCGGCCCTCTTTCCGCTCTCAGTATTACAAAGACCTGAACGGGTTGTACTATGTTGGCTTACTGGAAAACTTCAACATCTGGTGGCAGAGCGATTATGCTAAAGTGCATTTCACTTTTCTGCCGCCCAACCGGGAAAGATGGACAGATAAAGACCTGTACCTGATGGGCGAAATGACCAGCTACCGGGAAGATGAAACGAGTAAAATGCAGTTCAACGAAACGTATGGTGTGTACGAAAAAGACTTACTGCTGAAGAACGGGTACTACAGTTATTCCTACGTTACTAAAGATCATCTCGTAGGTGCCCGCTCTACTTACAAATTTACCGAAGGCAGCGCCTGGGATGCAGAAAACCAGTACACTATACTGGTATACTACCGCAGCTTTGGTGGCCGGGCTGATGAATTAGTGGGTACAGTAAATCTGAATACACTAAATCTGAAAAATACGATCCGGTTTTAGTCTTCGTGTCAGTAAAGCTCAATGGATAGATGCCTGTTGAACGGTGCTATCACCGCATCAGCTCAACCGGTGTTTACTAAGCTTGGCCCAAAAAGAAAAAGCTGGAACCAGGCTACCCGTGATGTAAAAAACCAGGAAGGATATAACCGGAAAAATTAAAAATCTAAAATCGCAATTCACAAAACCCACCGCTCCCCCTATATTTGCACCCGGCAGGTCTTACACGACCAGCTCCTGCTGAACCTCCCCAGGGTCGGAAGGCAGCAAGGATAAGCGGTTGTAGCGGTGCGATGTAATAAGCCTGCCTTTTTTAACTTATTGGGAGAAACGTAGCATATTTGTTGACTACGTTTCTTTTCATTTAATCCCTATCGAGATGAAATTTTTTATTGACACGGCTAACCTTGATGAAATTAAAGAAGCCAACGACCTTGGTGTTTTAGATGGCGTAACGACCAACCCCAGCTTGATGGCCAAAGTAGGTATATCAGGTAAGGAAGCAGTGCATAATCACTACAAAACCATTTGCGAACTGGTAAATGGCGATATCAGCGCTGAAGTAGTAGGTACTACGTTTGAAACAATTGTTGAAGAGGGCAAAACGTTTGCTGCTATTCACCCCAATATCGTAGTGAAAGTACCTATGATAAAAGAAGGCATTAAAGCATTGAAATATTTTAGTGACAATGGTATCCGCACTAACTGTACGTTGGTATTTAGCGCTGGTCAGGCCATTTTGGCTGCAAAAGCAGGTGCTACTTACCTATCTCCATTTGTAGGACGGGTAGATGATATTGGCTGGAATGGTATGGACCTGATCAAACAAATTGCAAACATCTATAAGATTCAGGGTTATAAAACTCAGATCCTGGCGGCATCTATTCGTAGTTCATTACAAATTATTCAGGCTGCTGAAGCGGGTGCACATGTTATCACTTCACCACTAGCTTCTATTTTAGGCTTGCTGAAACACCCATTGACCGATAGCGGATTGGCTAAATTTCTGGAAGATGCCAAGAAGTTTGATACACAAGAAAGAAAGGATAATTAAGTTATCAGTCAACAATTGTCAGTTGTCAGGAGTACATTTTGAAACTTTCAGCTGAATACTTTCCTCCTATGTTACTATTTACGGTCTGATGGTTTCAAAACCGTCGGGCCTTATTTTTAAAATAGTTGATGGCTGAAAAAGACTTTGCTCATCCTGCCGATATTGCACTACATAATCTACTTGCTGCTGCACTTCGTTGCTTATTTCCTTAAAATTTTGCGGCGATGGTTGCCCATGAATATTGGCCGAAGTAGAAACGATGGGCTTACCAAATTGCTGGATCAATTGCTGGCAAAAAGCATCTTTCACAATACGAATGGCAAGGGTTTTATCTTGGGGTAAAACATTGATTGCAACGTTTTTGCCTCCGGTGTAAATAACAGTAGTGGGCTTCTGGCGCTGGCTAATATTTTCTGCTATTTCACCTGGCAATGCATCTGCATGGTTTTCTATCTCAGTCGCATCGGCTAGTAAAGTAATCAGGCCCTGTGCTGCCCGCCGCTGCTTAATTTGTAGCACTTTATCAACTGCTAACTCGTTAGTCGCATCGCAGCCCAATCCCCAAATAGTATCGGTTGGGAACAAAATAACACCGCCTGATTGTAGCACAACCAGGCAGCGTTCTATATCCATTTCAAAATTGTTAGCCTGCATTTTGTTGCAATAATTTGATACAAGCTTGTAAGCTTTCTTTCCAGGGCTTTAGTGGCAAACCAAAGGTTGACACAAACTTGCTTTTATCAAGATAAGAATAGGCAGGCCGCTTGGCAGGTGTAGGATATTGATCTGTGGTGATACCATGTACCGTGCAGTTGCTTCCAATTATTTCCTTGATAGCTACTGCAAAGTCGTACCATGAGATTTTACCTTCATTAGTGTAGTGATAAATACCGGGATGCCAGTTGGTATTGCTTAGTTGTGTTTTATTGATGATTTGCAAAATGGCTTCTGCTAAATCATGAGCGTAAGTAGGGCTGCCCACCTGGTCGGCTACTACGTTCAGGCTTTCCCGTTCCTTCATCAGCCGCATCATGGTTTTTACAAAGTTGTTACCGAAAGATGAGTACACCCAGGCGGTACGTAAAATGATGGTGTCCTCATTTTCTTGTACTGCCAGTTGTTCACCTTCCAGTTTAGTTTGTCCATACGCACCCAAGGGAGCCGTAGGATCGGTTTCCACGTACGGAGCGTTTTTATCACCTGCGTATACATAGTCGGTACTTACATGCACAAACTTAGCCCCGTACTGTTTGCACAATTTTGCCAGGTAACCAGAGGCAGTAGCATTAATGGCCCGACAGGTTTCCAGATCCGTTTCGGCCTTATCAACAGCGGTGTAGGCAGCACAGTTAATAACGTACTGCGGTTTCAACCGTTCAAAAGCAGCCGACAGTGCATCAAAATCTATGATGGACAAAGTATCTCTATCAGAAAAATCAAATTGAAACTGGGGAAATTGAGCGGTTAAGCTTTGCAGCTCATTACCCAACTGACCGTGGGCACCGGTAACCATTATTAAAGCCATAGTAAATCAAAAGTAGAAAGTGAAAAGTAAAAGTCGATTTTAGTTGGATACCTACAAGCACCAATATTTTCTGTTTTGGATAGTATCTCTATACATGCCTTTTATATCAATAATAAATGCAGTTGGTTTGGTAATGGAAGCAAAGTAACTATCATCCAGCAATTGATACTGCCGATGCGGCACCGCAATCACAACGGCATCATAATCCGAAGCATGTTGCTCAATCAGGCTGAAACCATACTCTTGTTCAACCTGATCGCTTTCAGCAAACGGATCCGTTATATCCACCTGGATGGAATAAGATTTCAGATCGTTGACAATGTCGGCCACTTTGCTATTACGAACGTCGCTTACATTTTCTTTAAACGTAATGCCCATCATCAGCACCTTACTTTCTTTAACGCTGGTACTGTGCTCAATTACATGCTGCACTATTTTTTTAGAAATGTATGCCGCCATGCTATCATTAACGCTACGCCCACTGATAATGACCTGTGAGATATAACCCAATTCAGCGGCTTTATAAGTAAGATAATAAGGATTGACACCAATGCAATGTCCACCCACAAGGCCCGGATAAAACTTTTGAAAATTCCACTTTGTGGCGGCCGCAGCCAGCACCTCATGCGTTGGAATGCCCATCTTATCGAAAATGATAGACAGTTCGTTCATGAACGCAATGTTGATATCCCGCTGGGTGTTTTCAATAATTTTTGCCGCTTCGGCAACTTTCACAGATGTGGCTTTGAAAACGCCAGCCTGCACTACCAGTTCATATACCTGAGCAATGGTTTCAGTTGCCTCTTCATCGCAGCCACTTACAATTTTCACCACATTTTGTAATCCATGGGCTGCATCACCTGGATTAATACGTTCGGGTGAATAGCCATACTTAAAATCAATACCTGCTTTTAATCCACTTTCTTTTTCCAGAATAGGCAGACAGTCTTCTTCCGTACAGCCGGGATATACTGTAGACTCAAAGACGACATAATCTCCTTTCTTTAAAACAGCGCCTACCGTTTTAGTGGCAGACAGTAAAATAGAAAGATCAGGAACATTGTGCTCGTCAATGGGGGTAGGAACGGTGATAATGAAAAAGCTAGCTTCAGTTAAATGAGCTGCATTGCTTGTGAAAGTGATATCTGCACTTTGAAAAGCTTCTTCGCCTAATTCTTTGCTGGGGTCAATGCCCTGCTGCATTTGAGCGATGCGGCTTTCATTAATGTCGTAGCCTATGACCGATACTTTTTTTGCAAAAGCCAATGCCAATGGAAGGCCAACATAGCCCAAGCCAATTACTGCAAGTTTTTCTTTTTTCTGTAAAAGATTTTTGTGGAGATCCATGGATTGTAACTTTCGAAGTATGGAGACTTTACAGTTTAGTTCGGCAGGCAAATAAACAATGCTATTTTGTAATACCCTTTATAAAAAAGAAGTGGTTCGTGAAAACGAACCACTTACTGTTATTTGCTACTTACAAACTCTTTCGGTTGTTTCTGCCATTCTTCAGGTGGCAAGTTTTTGAAATATTCGTAAGTGATTTTCAATCCTTCAGCACGGGCTACTTTGGGTTCCCAGCCCAGGATTTCCTGTGCTTTGGTAATATCAGGCTTCCGTTGCTTTGGATCGTCTTTTGGCAGGGGTTTGTAAACGATTTTCTGTTCTGTACCGGTTAGCTTTATTACTTCTTCTGCAAAATCTTTCAGCGTTATTTCTACCGGGTTGCCCACATTTACCGGGTAAGCATAATCGCTTAGCAGCAGGCGGTAAATACCTTCCACCAAATCATCTACATAGCAAAAGCTACGTGTCTGGCTACCATCGCCAAATACAGTTAGGTCTTCGCCACGCAGTGCTTGGCCAATGAATGCTGGTAAGGCACGGCCATCATTAAGTCGCATACGAGGTCCGTAAGTATTGAAGATGCGAACGATACGGGTTTCCAGACCATGAAAAGTATGGTAAGCCATGGTAATGGCTTCCTGGAAACGTTTGGCTTCGTCGTACACACCACGGGGGCCAATAGGGTTTACATTGCCCCAATACTCCTCCGTTTGTGGGTGTACCAGTGGATCTCCGTAAATTTCAGAAGTGGATGCGATCAGCATTCTTGCACCTTTTGCCTTGGCTAAGCCCAGGCAATTATGCGTACCCAGCGATCCTACCTTCAGCGTTTGAATCGGGATTTTCAGGTAATCGATAGGGCTGGCGGGAGAAGCAAAATGAAGGATATAATCTATAGGACCGGATACATGAATGTACTTCGATACATCCTGGTTGTAAAATTCGAATTGCTCCAGCTTAAAGAGATGCTCAATGTTTTTCAGGTCACCGGTTATCAGGTTATCCATCCCAACCACCCGGTAGCCTTCTTTTATAAATCTATCGCATAAGTGCGACCCTAGAAACCCGGCCGCACCAGTTATTAATACACGTTTTTGCATGAAATGGGGTTAAGGTTTTACAACAGAACGGCCTACACTTACATAGTAGTAGCCCATCTGTTTCATAAGGTTTAGGTCAAAAAGATTACGACCATCAAAAATTACTTTTTCTGTCAGGGCTGCATCAATCCGGTCAAATTCCGGCGTACGGAACTCACTCCATTCTGTAGCAATGATCAGTGCATCTGCGCCTTCTAAAGCGTCGTACTGGTTTGCATATTTAATTTTATCGCCTACTACACTTTGTACATTTTTCATGGCTTCCGGGTCGAAAGCAGTGATAGTGGCACCAGCAGCCGTCAATTCATCAATCAGGTACAATGCAGGTGCCTCCCGAATATCATCGGTATTGGGTTTGAAAGCCAGGCCCCATAAAGCGAAATGTTTACCAGCTACTGAACCGCCGAAATAAGCCTTTATCTTAGGAATGATATAGGTTTTCTGCGATTCATTCACTTCCAGTACCGCATCCAGAATCTTGAATTCGTAATTTACTTCGCTGGAAGATTTTACCAACGCCTGTACATCTTTAGGAAAGCAACTTCCGCCGTAGCCAATACCTGGGAACAAGAAGCGGCGACCAATACGTTCGTCACTACCAATACCTCGGCGTACCATATCTACGTCTGCATCTACCAATTCGCAAAGCCGGGCTATTTCGTTCATGAACGTGATCTTGGTAGCCAGGAACGAATTAGCAGCGTACTTAGTCAGTTCAGCGCTTTTTTCATCCATGTGAATGATGGGATTTCCCTGGCGCACAAACGGAGCATATAGTTCGTCCATCACCTTAGCGGCCCGTGGATTAGAAGATCCAATTACCACCCGATCAGGTTTCATAAAATCATCTACTGCTACGCCTTCCCGCAAAAACTCCGGATTGCTAACTACATCAAAACAATTAATGATTTCGGCACCAATGTCCGATACTTCTAAAGCACCAGCCACTACAGCGCTACGCACTTTGGCTGCTGTACCTACGGGTACTGTGCTTTTATCTACAATTACTTTGTAATCATCCAACTTCAGGATTTTCCCTAAATCTCTTGCTACGCCTAATACATATTTCAGGTCGGCACTACCATCGGCACCAGGTGGTGTTGGCAGAGCAAGAAATATAATTTGTGCTTCTTTAATACCTTCTGCAAGGTTGGTAGTAAAGTGCAAGCGACCTTCTTTCAGGTTACGCTGAAACAATTTTTCAAGGCCGGGTTCGTAAATGGTGATCTGACCATTGGACAACATATCCACTTTGCGTTGGTCGATATCTACACATATTACCTGGTTTCCGCTTTCGGCAAAGCAGGTACCTGATACCAGGCCTACATAACCGGTTCCTACAACTGCAATTTTCATGAGCGTTAGTAATGGGTGCCCGCCTTAAGGCGGACTATTTTAATGGTTAATGAATTCGAGAACTTTCGTTGTGATATACTGGAGCTGCTCGTCATCCATTTCGGTATGAATAGGAAGGCTGATAACCCGTTCCGTAAGCCAGTCGGTAGCAGGCAGAGAAACATGTGCACTACCAAATGAAGCAAACATTTTTTGCCGGTGGCTGGGTACGGGGTAGTAAATCATAGAAGGGATTTGTGCTTCAGCTAAATAAGCCTGCAAAGCATTGCGTTGGTTGGCCGAATTTTCTTCGTTTTCAAGCAACAAAGTATATTGGTGAAATACGTGGTTTGTGTAAGGTGCCCGAAATGGCGTTGTTAGTTTTGGATGCCCTGCAAATGTCTGATCATAATAGTCAGCCACTTTTTGCCGGGCCATTATATATTCATCTAAATGAGTCAGCTTTACGTTCAGCACGGCTGCCTGTAACGTATCTAACCGGCTGTTGCACCCAACCATATCATGATAGTAGCGCTGACTTTGGCCATGGTTGGCTATCATGCGAAGTTTAATTGCCAGGTCATCATCATTTGTAAACATTGCCCCACCATCGCCATAGCAGCCTAAGTTTTTACTGGGGAAAAAGGATGTGCAGCCAATAGTTCCGATGGTTCCGTTTTTTTGCTTTATACCATTCGCAAACAAATAGTCACCTCCAATGGCCTGGGCGTTGTCTTCTATCACAAATAAATTGTGCTTTTGGGCAATGGCCATTATGGGTTCCATATCGGCACTGTGGCCATACAAATGCACAGGTACAATGGCTTTAGTACGAGGCGTAATGGCTGCTTCAATTGCAACCGAATCTATGCAAAATGTTTGTGGGTTGACTTCTACAAATATTGGAGTGAGCCGTAGTAAGGCTATAACTTCTACCGTAGCTATGTAAGTAAATGAAGGCGTAATTACCTCATCACCCGGTTCCAGACCCAACGCCATCATAGCTATTTGCAATGCATCGGTACCATTTGCACAAGGTATTACATGCTTTGCACCCAGATAACTTGCCAGGTGGCTGCCGAAATCCTGAACCGGTTTGCCATTTATGAAAGATGCCGTATCCAGCACCTGCTGCATAGCGGCATCCACTTCTGTTTTAATTTTTCGATACTGTTTTTTTAAATCCACCATTTGGATGGCATCCATAATTCTCTCGTTTGACCGGCGCAAACCTAACGCAAAACAGTCAACAAAATTGCTGTATGTAAGCCATCAGTCTGTATTTCACAATGCAACCGATTACGTTATTCCTTCACATTTTCTATCACCCAAACGCTATCATAACAGGTGATATACAAATCTTTTCCGCTATTGCCACCCCAGCTAATGTTGCTGGTGGAAGTACCTATTTCGAATGTGTCAACCTTCTCCCCTGCCGGATTGAATTTGTAGACATAGTCACCACTGGCAGTGTATAAATTGCCTTGCTCATCTATTAAAATACCATCGGCATTTGTATCAGTAAATAGTTCAAATTTTAGAGGCATTCCTTCCGTCAGATTAGTTTTGAAAATGCCTTTGTCTTCTTCGCTATTACTACTAACATATAATATTGTTTCATCCGGCGAAAGCTCAAGTCCGTTAGGATACTTCATGCCATCCCAGAGTAAAAGCGGTAAACCATCTTCAAAAGAGTAAACACCGGCTAATGGCTGACGAAGCTGCGGATGCAGTTCCTGATTTTCCAAGCCATACGGTGGGTCGGAGAAATAGATAACGCCATTTTTGCTAATGATAAAATCATTAGGACTATTGAGCGGCTTACCTTGGTAGCTATCAATCAGCGTGGTGAAATTGCCATCTTCATAAATGGCAATGCTATGGCTGCCGTGCCTGCACATTATCAGCTTGTTATTCATCCATGCCAATGCATTGCTACCGGTACTATCGGAACGGCTGCCGGTGGCTGGTTTGTTGCACCCACTATTTTGTATGTAGATTTCCAACTTACCATCAGGCGTTATTTTCTTAATACAGTTTTCAACCTGATCGCTAAAAAGCAGAAATCCATCCGGGTGCCACATTGGACCTTCGGCAAAGCCTACTTCTTTTGTAAGCAATCGTGGTTTCTTATCTGAAGCCATATATTATTTTATAAAAATGAGTTAGTAAAATAAATTTCAATCTTCCGGGGTAGCCTCGGGGTTGGCATCATACGGATAAACAACACCTACCAGGGCTCTTATTTCATCCAGGGTATTCGTCATGTCCAGACTTAGCGAAAGCGGCAAATCTTCATTTTCCTTTTTGCCACTACTGATGCTTTTGTACACTTCATCTATCTCAAATTGAAAACCGTGGCCCTCCCATTGCGGCGTATGGTTTTGCACCCGCCCACCGTTGTAAGTAATCGTAATGCCAGAAGCTCTTTCATTCCAGGCATCTTCTACTACAATTTTTCCTAGCTCACAGACAATTTCAGCTGTGTTGGGGGTATTAGTCATAAATGTGGAATAACCAGTTGTTTTTGCACCTTCATTATAAAACAATTCAAACGTGCAGGTCTTGTCTACCTTTTCGTTTGTTAATTCTGCTGTGGCGGTAATCCGTTGAGGTTTTCCTAATAGTAAATGTGCCAGGTAAACACTGTAAGAACCCAGATCGAGCAAGGAACCACCGCCCAATTCAGGATTGAAGAAACGGTTGCCGGCATCTTTTTCTTCAACATAACTCAGGGTGGATGAAACGGACTTGATTTTACCTAAGGCTTCATTTTTCAATGCATTCAATACATATGTAATACTTGGCAAAAAGCGAATCCACATCCCTTCCATTAGAAAGAGATTGTTCTTTTTGGCGGCGTCTGCCATCTGTGTCAATTGTTCGCTATTAATGGCAATTGGTTTTTCGCATAGTACTGGCAAGCCATGATTGAGGCAGGTAATTGTATCCCGGTAGTGAAACGGATGCGGTGTAGCAATATAAACGGCATCTACTTTGGCCTCTTTTAAAAACTCGTTTATATCATCGAAGAAGACTTCAACTTCATGCTTTTCTGCAAATTCTTTTGCACTATCAAGCGTTTTATCCATCACCGCCCCCACTTTGTGGATAGCAGATTTTGCCAGTTTCATGTCGTTGGCAAACTCCGATGCTATCCAACCTGCCCCCACAATACCCCAGGTAAAAATTTCCATTTGCGGTTCCTTTTTAAACATCCGGCTTAGTGAAAACCATGCCACCAAACGGCACAACCCGTTTATTTTAGAAGCTTATCTTTGTCTACATAATTTATAGACATTGACATCTACAGATATACAACCGGAAGAGGTAATTGCAGCTTTGAAAACACTTTGCGCCGGATTATCAATAGCTGAAACGTTGAAGCTGCTTGCTGGCAAGTATCCCGACAACGTGGTTTTCTCTACCAGTTTTGGATTTGAGGATCAGTTTATTACTCACCAGATTGGTAGCAATCATATTTCCATCCGCACTTTTACACTGGACACCGGCCGCATGTTTCCTGAAACCTATTCGGTATGGAGCGCTACGAACGACCGGTACCAAACCAACATAAAGGCATATTACCCTAATGCTGCCGCTATTGAAGAATTTGTAACCGAAAAGGGGCCAAATGCTTTTTACGAGTCGGTCGAAAACCGGAAGGCATGCTGCTATATCCGCAAGGTGGAGCCGCTAAAAAGAGCTTTGGACGGAATGAAAATCTGGATCACAGGCTTACGGGCAGAGCAGTCGGCCAATCGGGAAAGCATGGATTTGTTTGAGTGGGATGCAGGAAATCAAATCATCAAGTATCAGCCCTTATTGCATTACACAACCGAAGAAGTATTGGCAGAAATTCGGCAGCACAATATTCCTTACAACCCTTTGCACGACCGGGGTTTCATCAGCATTGGCTGTGCCCCTTGTACCCGTGCCATACGCCCCGGCGAAGACTTTAGAGCAGGCCGCTGGTGGTGGGAAGATACCGGTAAAAAAGAATGCGGCCTGCATGTACATACTGAGGCGGTAAATGACAAGGAAGATATTATGAGCGATGATATTAGCTAGGAAGATGTGGTTTTAGCAGAGGCTAATCCCGTTTAAAGTTTAAAATTCTATTGTGCAGCTTTCTAACTTTTTCTACAATACTTTCTTCCCATTCTTTCCACATAGGGTTTTCGGTTTTCTAATCCTGCGGACTTACTGACATCTTCACTTCAGTAAAAGCTCAATAGTAGTACAACACCTGAACGGTGTCAACGCCGCATAAGCTCAATAGATAAGTAATAGCCTGGCCCAAAAAGAAAACGGCAAAAAGAATGCTACCCGTGATGGGAAAACCAGCAAAGCCACAACCACAGAACTTTAAACCTTAGACCTTAAACTTTAAACGGCTGTTTCGTATTTTATCGGCACATCATTAGCAGATAATGCGGCATGAAGGATTTTGCAGAACTGGTAACCACCTTAAGTACCTCTACCAAAACCAATGATAAGCTAGATGCGTTGGTAGCTTATTTTAAGCAAGCAGAAGATAAAGACAAGGTTTGGGTAATTGCCATTTTTTCCGGAAGGCGACCCAAGCGTACAGTTAGTAGTACGCTGCTACAGCAATGGTGCGTAGAAATCACCGGTCTGCCTTATTGGTTGTTCGACGAAAGCTATCATACCGTTGGCGACTTGGGTGAAGCCATTGCTTTGCTGCTGCCTCCGCCAATAGAACGGGCACCCGAAAATGAACGAACACTAACTGAATATCTCGAAACTTTCTTACGCCTAGGAACGGAAGATGAGTCCGTTCGCAAATCATTCATCACCGGTTGCTGGGCCGAAATGAGTGTGTCGGAAAGATTTGTTTTTAATAAATTGATTACTGGTGGATTTCGCATTGGCGTGTCGCAAAAAATGATGGTAAATGCGCTGGCTAAAACGGTTGATCTTGAGTCATCTGTCATTGCCCATCGCATAAGTGGCGGCTGGGACCCAATGACCACCCAATTTAATGATTTGTTAAGCGATGAAGGATCTACCGCCGATATTTCGAAGCCTTATCCTTTTTACCTAGCGTATGCTTTAGAGGCTGACCCAGCTACTTTGGGTGAATCGGTTGAATGGCAAGCCGAATGGAAATGGGACGGC
>CAXTDG010000070.1:0-12043 GCA_964242675.1 uncultured Chitinophagaceae bacterium | reverse complement strand
GGACTACACTGGCTGAATGTTTTTGAGACACAATAATACACCAGTGATTTATTTCTTATCAAATCTTACGTCGGCTATGTAAGACTTAAAATTATACTAAGATTATGGTTTTTAACAATAATCTTCATTCTAATGCAGTTCTAATCTCATTAATTTTACTTAACAATGAAAATCATTTTGCTTTTCCTGGTATGCTTGTCCTTTTTCTCTTTTACAGGTTGGAATACCAACTTTAACCAGGCCAAAACTCAGGCTGCTGATTCCCATAAATACATACTACTCAATTTTTCCGGCTCCGATTGGTGCGGCCCCTGCATTCGTATGGAAAAGGAAGTGTTTTTTTCTTCGGATTTTAAAGCCTATGCTGACAGCAATTTAGTATTGGTGAATGCCGATTTTCCCCGGCAGAAAAAGAATGCATTAAGCAAACAACAACAACAACAAAATGAACAATTAGCAGAGCAATACAATTCGCAGGGTAGCTTTCCGTACACTTTGCTTTTAAACGAAAAAGGCGAAAAATTGAAAGAATGGAACGGCTATCAAAAAGTGCAGCCTGCTGAGTTTGTAGCACAAATACGGGCAGCAGCGGCGAAATAAACAGTAGGAGATGTTACAGATTTTTAGCAGGAAGCAAAAGCTGATGGGCAATGCCTTTGAGATAAGTGTGGTAGGCGAAGACGAAGAAATAAGCAACCAGCAAATAGATGCTGCCATTGTTGAAATTCAAAGAATTGAAACATTGCTTTCTACTTATCAGGATGATAGTGATACCAACCGTATAAACCAGTCAGCAGGTATTGAACCGGTACCGGTTCAAGCCGAAACTTTTGATCTTATTTACCGGTCTTTAAAAATTTCTCATCTTACCCAGGGCGCTTTCGACATTAGCTATGGTTCTATAGATAAAAAACTTTGGAATTTTGATAAAACCATGACCACACTACCCGATGCTGAAACAGCAAAAAAATCGGTTCATCTCATCAATTACAAAAACATTTTACTAAATAAAGAAGCCCAAACAGTATTGCTAAAATACAAAGGCATGCGGATAGGCTTTGGTGGTATTGGTAAAGGCTACGCCGCTGATAAAGCTCGTATGCTGTTACAGGAATTGGGAGGCGAGTCTGGCATTGTGAATGCTTCGGGAGATTTAGCCATATGGGGGCAGCAACCAGATGGCAAGCCGTGGACAGTTGGCATTGCCGATCCTAACAATGCACACAAAGTATTTTCTTACCTGGAAATTTCTGACATGGCAGTAGCCACCTCTGGTAACTATGAAAAATTTGTACTAATTGATGGTAAAAAATATTCACACACTATTAATCCAAAAACTGGCCTGCCGGTGCGGGGAATTAAAAGTGTTACCATCTTTAGTCCGGCAGCAGAAGTGGCCGATGCTATGGCTACACCGGTAACCATTATGGGCATAAGAGCAGGGTTGAATTTAATTAATCAACTCAAAGGAATTGAGTGCATCATCATTGATGATAACGATGCTATTTATTGTTCTAAAAACATAAACTTACACAAATGAAATATTGCCTAAAACTGGCTACAGCGGCGGCTTGTATGCTGATACTGAATAGTTGTAAATCGGTAAAACAATACCAGAAAAGCCGCATCAACGATGGCGAAATGACGCTTGCGCCCCGAACGATTCAAAAGACGGAAATCAACTTTCAATCTTACCGGGAAGGTGCTTCCGCTGCCAATGGTGGTAAAACCGGCGGCGGTTGTGGCTGTAATTAATCTTTCCATTTATTTCAACAACTTTTCATGAAGAAATTTTGCCTGGTGGCAGCCGGTATTTTCCTCAGCATCTTTGCGGCTACTGCACAGGATGTTGATTCGGCGGCTTATAAATCTAAAAAACTGACGCTGGAAGAAGCTGATCTGATCAGCAGTTACTACAGCCAAACTGGCGATCATGCCTCTGTAACTGGCGGCATTGGAACCCAAAAGCTCACCGATATTTCTAACATCATAGATGTGAAATTATACAAGTACAATAAAAAAGGAAACAAGCACCATTTTGGGCTAGAAATGGGCATTGATCATTATACCTCCGCCTCTTCCGACCAGATTGACTTGAAAGCTAATTCATCCGCTTCGCATGGCGATACCCGGTTTTACCCATCGCTTTCGTGGAGTGTAGATAATGAAAAGCACAATTATTCCGTAGGGGCTAATATTTCTTTTTCCCAGGAATTTGACTATCAAAGCCGAGGCTTCGGATTAGATTTTTCCAAGCAATCGAAAAATAAAAACACAGAAGTTTCCTTTAAAGCAAAAGCCTACCTGGACCAGGTGAAACTGGTGTATCCGGTAGAGCTACGCAGCAATTCCGGTGGCCGTGGCGGCGACGATTACGCTACCACTTCCCGCAATTCCTACAGTGGTTCTTTGTCGGTATCGCATGTGCTAAATCAGCGGTTTCAGTTTATGCTGATTGCTGAACTGATAAAGCAAACCGGCTTTCTGAGCCTGCCTTTCCACCGGGTTTATTTTACCAATGGTAGCGTACATACCGAGCAACTTCCATCCTCCCGGCTTAAAATTCCGTTGGGTGCCAGAGCCAGCTACTTTTTAGGAGATAAAATGGTACTGCGTGGCTTTTACCGCTATTACCACGATGACTGGGGGCTGAACGCCAACCTGGCCGAACTCGAAGTTTCGTACAAGGTTTCTCCTTTCTTTTCTGTGGTGCCTTTTTATCGTTTTTACCAGCAAAGTGGTGCAGACTACTTTAAGCCGTATGCTACGCACACCGCATCCGATGCCTACTACACCAGCAACTACGATCTGTCAAACTTTACCAGCCATTTTTTTGGTGGCGGCTTGCGGTTTAGTACACCGGGTGGCATATTAGGCATACAGCGTTTCAATATGCTGGAACTTCGCTACGGCTTTTACAAACGCAGCGATGGCCTGCAGTCCAGCATTGTAAGCATGAACCTAAAGTTTAAGTAAAAGCAAGCCAGCATTTTATTAATAAATACCAAAGGGCAGTTGCAAACAATTGCTCTTTGGTGTTTGTAACAGTAAGCATTTGCTTCCAAGCTTGTGTAACATCTTTGTCAACTAACCAAACCGGTTACATTTGTAATTCATAACGCACAAATAGTTTCCTGAAAAAGTTAATCTCCATACTCTTTCTTTCTGTTTACCTGCTGGCCAATACGGAGTTGTGTCAGTTGGTAAAAGCGCCAGTGCTGATCAGTCATTTCAAAGAACATAAGCAGCTGAACAAAGGCGTAAGCTTTTACGGTTTCCTCAAAATGCACTACTTCAATGGCGACCCGCATGATGCTGACTACGAAACGGATATGCAGCTGCCTTTTAAAACAACTTCCGGCGGTTTACTTTTTCACAATTCCGTTTCGGTGCCTGTACCTACCATTTCCATTCTGTTGTGTGTTCCCGTTCAGGAAATACAACCAGATTTTAGCTCACATTATGCAGCCTGGGTTCCGTCTGTTTGCTGCACCGATATCTTTCAGCCTCCACGGCTATCTTAATCAAATTTTTTAAAGGATTTACTAAATACACTTCATGGCTATGAGGCAGGTTGTGCATTGCATATACGTGTAGGTGCTTTGTGTACCTGTGCGGTATGGCCGTGTTTAAAAAGTGTACTTCTCAGTTACATTCCTTTACAGCAATACTCGTAACAGAGTATTGCCCGGCCGCAGTGTGTGCCGTGTGCAAGCATTCTATTACCCGATAATACAATGATTAAGATTAAACTGTATGCTTAACAGAATAATTGCATTTTCTGTCCATAATAAACTGATTGTGGGCATGATGATGCTGGCGCTGATAGCCTGGGGTATCTATAATACTTACAGGCTACCCATTGATGCTGTGCCGGATATTACTAATAACCAGGTACTAATTATTACGCCTTCCCCATCGCTAGGTGCTGCTGATATTGAGCGGCTCATTACTTTCCCTATTGAAATTGCCACCCGCAATATTCCGGGGATTATTGAACAACGTTCCTTCTCCCGGTTTGGTTTGTCCATCATCACTATTGTTTTCGATGATAAGACAGATGTGTACTGGGCCCGCCAGCAGGTAAGCGAACGGCTAATTGAAGTGCAAAGCCAGATACCAACTGGGCTTGGTACACCTACGCTAGGACCGGTAACAACTGGCCTCGGCGAAATATTTCAATACGTGGTAAAACCTAAACCGGGCTACGAAGGAAAGTACGATGCTATGGAACTACGAACCATCCAGGATTGGATTGTACGGAGGCAGCTACTAGGTACACCAGGCATTGCAGATGTGAGCAGTTTCGGCGGCAAACTAAAGCAGTACGAAATAGGCGTGAATGCCAGCCAGCTAAAGGCTTACAACATCACCATTAACGATGTGTTTGCAGCGCTGCAAAACAACAATCAGAATACCGGCGGGGCGTACATCGAAAAAGGCCCAACGGTTTTATTTATCCGCAGCGAAGGATTAGTGACCAACCAGGAAGAAATAGAAAAGATTGTTGTGAAAATTTTACCGGACGGGACACCGCTGCTTATTAAAAACATAGCCGATGTCCATATTGGATTTGCCACCCGCTACGGTGCCATGTGCTACAACGATAAAGGCGAAGTAGCCGGAGCTGTAGTGATGATGCTAAAAGGTGAAAACTCATCGAAGGTGATTAAAGATGTAAAAACAAAGATTGCTGAAATTTCTAAAACGCTTCCCGAAGGCATAGTGATTGAGCCTTTCCTAGACCGGACAAAAATGGTGGACAATGCCATTAGCACCGTAAAGAAAAACCTGATAGAAGGAGCCCTGATTGTGGTGTTTATCCTGGTGCTTTTCCTAGGTAATTTAAGAGCAGGCTTGCTCGTTGCCTCTATCATTCCTCTGGCTATGCTATTTGCTATAAGTATGATGAATTTGTTTGGCGTAAGCGGCAACCTGATGAGCTTGGGGGCATTAGATTTTGGGCTAATTGTAGATGGGGCCGTAATTATTGTAGAAGCCACTATGCATCGGCTACACCAGTCATCCAACTTTAAAGGCCTGCAAAAGCTTACCCAGCAGCAAATGGACGAAGAAGTAAAAGGTTCGGCCAGTAAGCTGATGAACGCCGCCATCTTTGGCCAGATCATTATCCTCATTGTTTATTTTCCCATCCTTTCCCTACAGGGTATTGAGGGCAAAATGTTTAAACCCATGGCCGAAACAGTTGCTTTTGCCATCATGGGCGCCTTCATTCTTTCCCTTACCTACGTACCCATGATGAGTGCCCTGGTGTTGAGTAAAAAGGTAATTAATAAACCAAATTTTTCGGATAAAATGATGGGTAAAGCAGAACGAGTGTACAACCGGATTTTGCCGAAGGCACTGGCTTTTAGAAAAACGGTTTTATTCGTATCTGTTCTTTTGTTTGCCGTTGCTGTATTTATTGTGCTTCGATTGGGTGGCGAGTTTATTCCTAAGCTGGAAGAAGGCGATTTTGCGGTAGATACGAGGGTGCTTACGGGCAGTTCGCTTACCCAAACTATACAATCTACACAGCAGGCATCGCATATTTTGCTACAGCGTTTTCCTGAAGTAGAAAAGGTAGTAACGAAGATTGGCAGTGGCGAAATACCTACCGATCCGATGCCTATGGATGCCTCGGATATGATGGTGGTTTTAAAGCCTAAAAAGCAGTGGACTTCCGCCAAATCGTTCGATGAACTGGCCGAAAAAATGAGTAAGGCTCTGGACGATGTACCGGGCATTACCGCCGGGTTTCAGTTCCCGGTACAAATGCGGTTTAATGAACTGATGACGGGTGGCCGACAGGATGTGATCTGCAAAATTTTTGGCGAAGACCTGGATGCACTGGCAAAATATGCCGGTCAGTTGGGCAACCTGATTGGCACCATCGAAGGAGCAAAAGATATTTACGTAGAATCGCAGACCGGTTTGCCGCAGATTGAAGTGAATTATAACCGAACAGCATTAGCGGAATATGGGATTTCAGTAGGCGACGTAAATAACATTTTACAAACGGCTTTTGCCGGTTCTGTTACAGGCCAGGTGTATGAAAATGAAAGGCGTTTTGATTTAGTGGTGCGGCTGAATAACCAGGGCAGGCAAAACCTGAGCGATGTGCAAAATTTGCTGATACCAGCCCGCAACGGAATGCAGATACCGCTGCAGCAAATTGCTGATGTGCAGATCAAAGTTGGCCCCAACCAGATACAGCGGGAAAATGCCCAGCGAAGAATTACGGTTGGTTTTAATGTAAGAGGTAAGGATATTCAAAGTGTAGTAACACAGTTGCAGGCCAAAATAACACAGCAGGTAAAGTTTGCACCGGGCTACTACATTACCTATGGCGGCCAGTTCGAAAACCTGGTAGCGGCAAAAAAACGCCTTAGCATTGCGGTTCCGGTTTCGTTGCTGCTCATCTTCGTCATGCTGTTTTTTGCCTTTAAATCTTTCGGCGAAAGCTTCCTGATTTTTACTGCCATACCACTCTCAGCCATTGGCGGCGTGTTTGCTTTATTCATCCGGGGGATGCCTTTTAGTATTTCTGCAGGGGTGGGTTTTATTGCGTTGTTCGGCATTGCCGTTCTCAATGGTATTGTACTGCTTACGGAGTTCAATCACTTAAAGGAGGATGGAATGGAAGATGTAAAACAACGCATACTGGAAGGCACGAAAACAAGGCTGCGGCCCGTACTGATGACGGCGGCTGTAGCATCGCTGGGATTTTTGCCAATGGCTATGAGTAATGGTGCCGGTGCAGAGGTACAAAGGCCGCTGGCAACCGTGGTGATTGGTGGATTAATTACGGCTACACTGCTTACGCTGCTGGTGCTGCCTATTCTTTATCTTTTATTTGATCGGGTTCAAAAAAACAAATCCTTCAGCTTCAAAAACATCATGCAGTTCTTTAAGAAAAAAAGCAGCAAAACAGCCATCATTGTTTTAATGCTTGCCTGCTGTTCAATTGCTCAACTGCAGGCACAAAAGGATTCTATAACCCTAAAACAAGCTATTGATTCGGCACTGAGGCAAAACTTGTCAGTGCAAGCCTCTAAGCTGCAAACCCAGGTGCTGAAGGCACTTGAAAAATCGGCATTTGATATACCTGCAACCTCGGCGCTGGCAGAGTTTGGCCAGATGAACAGCCCTTCGTTTGATACCCGGCTTAGCATTACACAATCCATTTCGTTTCCGCAGGTGTACAAAAGGCAACGGGATTTGTACAAGACTCAAACAGCGGTTGGCACTATCAACGAAAGCCTTATCCGGCTAAGTATTAAAAAGCAGGTTACGCAGCTCTACTACGAAATGCTGACCCTGTTGCAAAAGCAAAAACTGCTGGCAAGGGCAGATAGCCTGTATGCCGCATTTTTGCAACGGCAGGAGCAACGGTTCAAGGCCGGAGATGCCAACATTGTAGAGAAAACGGCAGCCGAATCGCAACGGTTGCAGGCGGCTAATCAACTTCAGCAACTGATCAGCGATTTTGAAATAGTGCAGGCCCGGTTCGCCTATCTTTTAAATACTAATGTGCTGTATTTCCCAGTTTTTGACAATGCAAAAGTTGCTTTAAAAGCGTTGCCCGATACGGCGGAAGTAAACAAGCTGCCCCTATTACAATTACAAAAACAGCAACAGCAAATAGCAGCACAGGAACTTCTGGTAAATAGATCCCGCAAGTTGCCCTTATTAACGGCTGGCTATAGCAACCAATCATTTGTAGGTACCGCTGTTGTTAATGGGGTGAATAAAAGCTACGGTGCCGGGGATCGGTTTTCATCTGTAATTGCCGGTGTGGGTATTCCACTTTTCAGAGGAGCAACCAATGCCCGTATAGCATCCGGCCAAATACGATATCAAGCTGTAATGGCCGAATATGCAGATACACTGGCTCAACAAAAACTAATACTTCGGCAACTGATTTTACAATTCAAAAAAAATGCTGCTACGCTTAGCTATTATGAAAAAGCAGCACTGGTAAATGCGGAGGTTTTGTTTACAAATGCCAATCTCCAGTTTAGCAATGGAGCCATCAATTTTTTAGAATGGAGCTTACTCATCAATCAGGCTATCAGCCTGCAATCAGGCTATATAGATGCCCTGAACGAATGGAATAAAACCGTGGTTGAGTTAAATGCCTATTCTACCAACTTTTAAAAATTAGTAATGCGTACAATCGTCCTATTTATACTGCTGGCAGCTTTGTATGGTTGCTCCGGCAAACAAAAAGCCGGAGAGGATTCTGCCCCGGCAAAAGACACTGCCACCACCAAAGAAACCAATATGGTTTCTTTAACTGCTGCACAAATGAAAAATGCTGGCATAGAAACAGGCAAGCCTGAAATGAAAACCATGCAGACGATCCTGAAAGTAAATGGACTGATTGACGTGCCACCGCAAAATATGGTCACCATCAGTTTTCCTTCGGGCGGTTATCTTAAAACCACCGATTTGCTACCGGGGATGCAGGTAAAAAAGGTCAGGTACTGGCCGTAATGCAGGACCAGTTGTTTGTGCAGATGCAGGAAGATTATTTAATGGCCCAGACGAAAGTTACTTTTCTGCAAAAAGAATACGAACGACAAAAATTGCTGAATGCCTCCAAGGCCACCAGCGATAAGGTATTTGAACAAACCACCAGCGATTACAAGTCGGCACGGATAACTGTTAGTGCACTAAAAGAAAAACTGCTGTTGCTGGGTATTAATCCATCTGGAATAAATGAAAATAACATTAGCCGCACCGTCAATATTTATTCACCTATCAACGGCTATATTACGGCTGTAAAAGTGAACATTGGTAAGTACGTAAGCCCTACCGATGTGTTATTCGAACTGGTAAATATTAATGACCTGCATCTAACCCTTACGATTTTTGAAAAAGACCTCACTTCGCTACAGCCAGGGCAGTTGGTAAAAGCCTACCTCACCAGTGATACAACTAAAAGCTATGAAGCTAAAATAATGCTGATTAGCAAAACGCTGGACAGCAACCGAAGTGCTGAAGTGCATTGCCACTTTACAGGCAATTTACCGCCCCTGTTTCCGGGGATGTTTATGAATGCAGAAGTAGAACTGGGTAGCCAATCAATGGCGGCGGTACCAGAAGATGCAGTTGTACGCTCTGGCGACAAAGACTATGTTTTTATTGAACGCAAGCCAGCACAATTTGAAATGATACCGATAAAAATTTCAGTTACTCAAAATGGTTTTTCCGGAATTGGTAACAGCAAATTTTTGAATTTAATCATCATCAAAAAAAACGCATACGCCGCATTAATGAAAATGAAAAATACGGGGGAGGAAGATGAGTAAAAAAATGATGAAGCGTCTTAAAAAGATGCCTTTTTACTTAATAGGAATGGAGTGTTTACTCCATTCCTATTAAGTTTTATTTCTGCCAAGACAATAACCTCTTGTTAAAACACAAATAAAAACAACATCCATGCAACTCGAAGAACATTATATCAATAGAAGCGGCTGGCTGCGAGCCGCTGTGTTAGGTGCCAACGATGGCATTCTTTCTACATCGAGTTTGGTAATTGGGATAGCCGCCGCCAGCAGTACTCGCCCACCTATAGTGCTGGCTGCGTTGGCCGGTCTGGTGGCTGGGGCATTATCCATGGCTGCAGGAGAATACGTTTCAGTCAGTTCTCAGTCTGACATCGAAACATCCGATTTAGAAAGAGAAAAGAATGAACTGGAAACCATGGCCGATGTGGAATTAGAAGAACTGGCAAAGCTGTACGTGCAAAGAGGTCTGACCAGCAGCCTTGCCAAACAAGTAGCCATACAACTAACTGCCCATGATGCCTTGGCCGCCCATGCCCGTGACGAACTGGGCATCCACGAAATGACGCAGGCCAAACCTTTTCAGGCAGCGCTTGCTTCTGGAGCGTCTTTTATATCGGGGAGTGCCTTGCCACTGTTGGTGGCACTTTTTGCTCCCCTCAGTTTTATGATCTTAAGTCAATACCTGTTTTCCATTATTTTCTTAGCCCTCACTGGTTTTGCAGCAGCCAAGGCCGGTGGGTCGGATGTTGGGAAAGGAGTACTTAGAAACTGCGTTTGGGGAACTGCTGCAATGGGCATTTCTGCGTTGGTAGGCCACCTGTTTGGGGTGCATACAAGTTAGTTTTCAAAAAACAGGAAGGAGATTATATACTAATTCATTCCCCAACTTATAGCACAATACATAACGCTGGTAAGTACTCCGGCTTTGTATCATCTACCTTTCATATCTTTTTGTGTCCTCACAAACAGAAATGTTAGCACCATTTACAAAACTGTTTTTTGATTTGAAGCTGAAACCCCGAGCATAAAAAATAACGCAACCCCTCTGTCGCCAGTGTGCAAAAAAAGTTGTTTTACACAAACACTTTTTTTAAACTAAATATTAAACTACTAACCCTGGCACCAGCAATTGTAAAGTTGCTTGCTTCCTGCGCAAGTACTATAGCCTGCTGGCCTGCACGGCATGGCTCTTAGTAATAAGTTCTACATCTCTAAAAGATCAATATCCTTTTTGAAATTTTGTATTACTTCTTTTATGCTTAGAATAGAAAGATGTAAAGAAGCTATTTCTGCTACAATAGATGCAATTCCAGATTCTTGTTTCTTAGGTAGTCTGTCATTGATTTTATTCAACAGTTTTATTATTTCTGCGGCATGAGTTTCAGACATATCCATCTTGTTTTGTAGTTTGAGTATTCGTGAAAAATTTATAAGAGATTAGTTATTGATACTTTTAATTACTTTAATTGTTATCACTTTTCAATAAATGAACTTTTCCTTCGATTAAGTCAGGTTTATAGTATACTCACATTGATTGGACAATCATTAAATTATAATCTAAAAGAAAACTGACTATTGCTGCCTTTGAACTTTTTTTGCTCTGTGTTAGAAATTTCTATCATTATACCATAAATAGATAAACTAATAATGGATGCAAAAAAGCACCAGACGGAAAGAATATAATGCTCGTAAAATATTGCTGTAACTGAATAAGAAATGAAGATGGAGATACCTAACATCCACATTCTTTTGATGTGTGAAAATAATGGCGAAAAAACAGTTGCCAACCCATATAATAAGATGCTGTAGCTTTTTAAAAAAGCCGGATAGTCTTGCAAATAGGTAATGTGGTGCCCTTCAATCTTCGCTGTCACATGAAATGTCAAAAGACAATACGCTAAATATAAGCCTACTACTAATCCCAAGCCTGCTAAAATTAGTTGTATTCTTTTTCTTGTTGCATTTTTCTCCAACAGTAAAATGGAAACAGGAACCCAAAAAGGCCAAAGAATTTGTGCAAAAAACAAAAAAATAGTAGTAAATACTTTTTGAGTATTCACTAATGTGGGGTCTGGAAGTGTAAGCCAAAGCATTCCCTCTGCTACCTGCTGCACGCCAAAAATTAAAGGAATACAGGCAAAGAATAATTGCGACGGATGATGGGTCTTTTTTATAGATGCCACACCAATGACAGTAAGTACAATACATGCTCCGAAACTTGCACTTGCGCTGAAACACATACGATGTAAATTTTAAAAGATTATCAGCTTCCTCTTTTACCATAGTCGGTGACTGTAAGGATACCTATAATAGTTATTTTTAAAATAGATTTTGATTACAGCATGCTTTGTTATAGCAATTGATACAACATACAAATCGTTGAATAATTATCAAAAGAGTCTAGCTGCCTACTATCATTAAAAAAAAACGGAAGAACATGCCTTCCGTTTTTTTTAGTCAAAGGGTTTGGTTTAGCTTTTTACTATAGGATTATCATGAGTGGGTTCTTTATTAAATGCGCCTCATATCTTCTCCACATTTTTCCATATCACGGGTAAAGTTTAATTTGAAGCGTTCCCACATATTTGTTTTGGTATGTTGAGAATTTTTGATTCTATTTTCAAGATTTGTATTTGTTGTTTCCAGTGCTAATACTTTCTTTTTATAGATATCCTGCTCTACTTTGGTATCCTTTATTTCATCAAGTTTTAGTCTTGCAATAACCTTTTTATTTTCACTAATATTCA
>CAXTDG010000069.1:0-12120 GCA_964242675.1 uncultured Chitinophagaceae bacterium | reverse complement strand
GTCGGTATCGTAAATGGCTCCCCCTGCTGTACAGCCATTTGCCATACAAATATCAAAGGTCGAATCGCATTTCCAGAAGAGGTCGGCGGTTTGCACTTTGAATAGCAAATCTTCTGTATAGCCAATATAGGCTTTTGCACCCTTAAGTATAGTATTTGGGCCTAAATCTCTGGCCGTTTCGCAGCTAAGAAAATGAATGATTTTTCCCTTTGTTTCTGCCGTATTGTAGTTGCCAACTTGTAATATAGTATCAAAATCATGACCGGTGTATTCCTGGTAACCACCGTGGCCAACCCCACTGATATAAACAACAGTACTGGACTTTGCCTGCATGGCAAACTGAGCCCTAACGTCATTGGTGCCTTCCAGGCTTATTACATTGTATCCCTTAGCCGCAAATGCCGGGTGAACATATTTTTTACGATACGTTGCTGCAAGGCTGGTTAATTTATCAGTCGTGTTTTCGCAAAACAATACGCTTGTTTTTATTCTGGCATCTGGCTGGGCGGAGTCGCTATCCGTATCATCGTCTTTTTCAGATGGTGTGCCTGGTTTTCTTGTTCTGAATACAGGTATTGTTTCCTCAATACCCAATACCTGGTTAAGAAAATAGGGGATATACTGCAACTCCATTTCCATTAGTTGCTTGCCAAAAGGCGTTTGTTCACTTACGTGTCTAAGCACTTCATTTTTAGCGTACGCACCGGCATTGCTAAGCACCCCAATTTCAAACTCCGGTTCTACCCGTAGCCGCTCTGTTACCAACCTGATTTTGTTTTGCAGTGTAAGGCGGGGCAGATTCAATGCAGCCGCTGCTTTTGCATCTTTAATTTCTCCCGGATAAATGAAAGCCCCAGTACTGCTAATGCCTACCGGCTTTTCCATTACATAGCTTTCAACGCTTACTCTACCTAAATTAACCTTTGCCATTTTTTAAAAGTTTAGTTTTTAATAATGGGTGTAAGATCATCAGAAGAACACGAGCCTTTGCTATGCATCTATCTAATGGAAACTTTGACTTATCGTACGGTAAAATGAATGAATAATAGGGGGATAAGTGGTGTGAAGACGAGATGTATAAAGAAATGGCGTAACGGTAATCGTTACGCCATTATAATATTTATAAGAATTCATGCGTCTGAGTTCATTATTTACTGCTACCGTTAAAGTCTGCCAGGAAGCATCTAAAATAAGTAATAAGATTCTTTACCGGATAAGGATACTCGTACCCTTTAGGTAGTGTACTTTATTCAAATAATCTACCGCCTCTGCCGTCCAGATATAGGTTCCGGTGGCTTGCAGTACACTGTTCAATTTGCCATCCCATCCAGTGCCATTTGTTTGGGTATTATATATTATTTGTCCATACCGGTTATATAAGGTAAATCTTAGCAGTTGTTTCATTCCTATCAGTATTGGTTTTAGCAGGTCATTTTTACCATCGCCATTGGGCGTAAAGGCGTTTGGTACAAATACATCTATCGTTTTAAAAACTTTCACCTTAAGAGCATCAGTTCCTTCACATCCCTCTTGGGTACGGGCTAGTACGGTGTATTCAATATCTATGTCGGTACTGGTTACCGGGTTTTTGATAGTAGTATTATTTAGTCTATATGCAGGTGTCCACAAATAACTCGAAAATCCGGTACCATTTACATCTATAGCATTTAGAGGTAGGGTTTGGTTAATGCTGATAGCTGTATCATTTCCTGCAAATACTTGTGGGGCGGGTATTACAGTTATTTTCAGAGTATCCCGCTGAAGAGAAGAACATCCGTTACTCCCAACAGTGGTAAGCGTATAGCTGATACTATTTGCAGGCCTCACCGAAATCGGGTTGGCCACCCCTGGGTTATTAAGATAAGTAGCAGGCATCCATTGATACGAAGCCCCGCCCTGCCCGCTGAGCTGTACGCTCTTACCAAAGCAAATAGTTGTATCCGGTCCGGCCGTTGCCACAGGTGCTGGTTTTACTATTATAACTACCGTATCTGATACTGTGCAGGTTCCGTTCGTGGCCGTCAGTATATAACTAGTAGATACAGCAGGTGAGGCTATCGGTTGTAGCGAGGCTGGGTTGCTAAGCCCTACAGCTGGTGACCAGGAATAAGTGGCTGCGTTAGTAACACCTGATAATGCGATGCTTCTACCTTCACAAACAGCAGTATCGCTGCCTGCTTGTACCGTTATAGAACTACTAAATGCAACTGTAATAGTAGCTGTGTTTGTGCAGCCGTTAGCATCTTTTACCGTAACCGTATAATTTCCGGCAGCCAGGTTGGAAAACTGATTGGCTGCCTGATAGGTGTTGCCATTAACAGTATACTGATAAGGCAAACTGCCGCCAGTGGCGTTTGCTATAATACTTCCGTTATTACTACCGCAGGTAGAGGCAGCACTGCTTAATGTAAGTGTTGGTGCAGTGCTTGCATTAATAACGCTGATGTTGCTAGTAGTAGTACAATTGCCTGCATCTGTTACTGCTACAACATAGTTGCCAGCAGCCAAGTTCTGAAATACGTTGTTGCTTTGTGGGGTGCTACTATTGATAGAATATTGCAATGGGTTAGTGCCACCAGTAGCCGTTGCTGTAATAGTTCCATTAGCGCTACTACAAGTAGCGGAAGTAGTAGAAAGTGTTATAGTAGGAGCAGGGGTAGATGGAGCAATGATTACAGAGGTAGATGCGGTACAGTTAGCAGCATCTTTTACGGTTAGTGTATAGGTTGCTGCCGCCAGACTAGTAAAAGTATTTGCCGTTTGAAAAGTACCATTATTTAGTGCGTAAGTAAAAGTTCCGCTACCGGCACTCCCAGTTGCAGTAATGATACCATTGCTTCCCCCACAAGTAGTGTTGCTTACTGTAGCAGCTACCACAGGTGCTACAGAAGATTGCACATTAACAATAGCTGTAGTGATACAATTATTTGCATCCAGTACAGCTACGTTATAAGACCCTGCTGCCAGACTTGAAAAATTGTTGCTCGTTTGAGTGGGTCCACTATTAAGTGTATAAGTATAGGCACCAGAGCCACCATTAGCAGTAAGCGTAATGATGCCATTAGCCAATGCACATGTAGTAGCTAGTACATTGGTTGTAAGCACAGGAGCACTGGATAGATTGGTAAGGGTAATTGTGGCAGTAGCAATACAATTAGTAGCATCTTTTACTATAATAGTATATACACCTGCGGCTAGTCCTGTAAAAACATTATTAGCTTGGTAAAGACCATTATTAATTGAGTAGGTTAGAGCGCCTGTTCCGCCACTTCCATTTACTGTAATGATGCCATTGCTATTACCGCAGGTAGTATTTGTTTGAGCGGTACTAACGGTAGGCCCATTTGCTGTAGCTACAGTAACTGTAGCGGTACCAATACAGCCGTTAGCATCCTTTACGATGATGGTGTAATTGCCCGCAGCCAGTGAAGTAAACAGGTTGCTTGGCTGAAACGTAGTGCCGTTGATGCTATAAGTGTAGGGGGCTACCGACCCTGATGCAGATACGGTAATGCTACCGCTGGCCGCACTGCAAGCCGTGTTAGTAACGGCAACCGAAACGGTTGGCCCAGCAATGGAAACCTGCTGGCTAAGCGTTACTACTCTGCAAGGCAGATTGACATTGGCAGTGATGGTATAATTGACACCCGAAACAAGGCTTGTAAATAAACCGGTAGTGTTAGACGCAACGATGGTACTGCCATTGTATAAAGTATAATTTGTTTGTGTACCTGATGGTATATTTCCGGTAACGGTAGCAGTGGTACTTGCCGTTGTGCAACTGGTGGTAACATTGAGTTTATAAATATTAGTAGGACAGTGGGATGATACGTCGAAAGCGGCTACAAATCCAATACCGCAGGCATACAGTAAACCTTTTGTTTCATCAAATGCTAAATCATGTATCTCTCTGAAAGAAGAACCAGCAGAAAAGATGATATCCGGTGGTGCATCGTCAAAGCCGGTTCCATTGAATTTAAAAACATTGATAACGCCGTACCTGCCACCTACAAATACAGTGTTGCACTCATCTGCCACAATACCCTGATGGTCCATTGAAAAGTAGCCAATGCCATTAAGCGCTAAAGATGAACCCACAGCCGCACCCGTTGCTTTATTGAATGCTTTTAGATTTCTACCATCCCAATAAAACAGGTAGTTGCTATTGACTGCCAGCAAGTTACTTGAGTTGTCATTGGAAAAGCTGTACGCATACAAGGTAGGCCGGTTCTGTGCCTCGTACATTGTAAAAAAGCCTGACTGTGTATTCCATGCAGCAGAACCAACATTATAAGGTGGATTGTGTTTATAAATCCGGTTGCTGAGGCCATTGGTAGCACTAAGACTGGAAGCAAAAATGGTATACATGCTATTCGTTACCGGGTCCACTAGTACATCGCTAATATCCTGATGCCCACCAGTAGTGGTAATACCGGTTATATTACTAGCTATAATAGTTGTGGAAGGTGGACTGCAAAACCCAAGATTATAATTCGAACTGGTACCCCCACCGCCAATAAATAACTGGGGTGATCCATTATTACAATTCCAGACCATTTTCCAGTTTTCCTGGAAATCAGGATTGGCATTAGAAATATAATTATCGTACAACCCTAAAGTATTCAACCGAATTACTTTAAAACCGGACATAACAGCGCCTTGCCCCAAATACACACTACCGTTTGTTTTATCTACCGCCCAGCCGCCATAGTAGGTTCCAAACGTCCAGGATGGAGCCGTAAGTGCGCCGGAAAAGGTCCATTGAAGCACACCTGCCGCATTGTATTTTGCTAGTTTATGGCTAGTGGTGTCGCCACCGCCTGTTACATATACATTTCCTGTATAATCAAAATCTATATCTTTTGCTGTATTGGAATTGGTACCTGTAAGTGTAGTAGGAATGGTAAGAAAAGGGTCAATAATGAATTGCTTTTTATTATCTATTGAATTAGCAGCTTGGAAACTTATGATATTATCATCTTTTATAAACGAAACAACCCGTTTGGAGGCAGTATCATTTTCATAATAGCCTATTGGGCTTGTGTGCGTAGCCATACCAATAGCAGAATGAATACTTAATTGCCCGCTAGCATCTAGTTGAAGTTTCTTAAGTTGTCCGCCAAACTTCATTTTAATATCGTTAATGTCGGCTCCGGGTTTCAACACAATGTTGTACTCAAAGCCATTCAACGCATCATCCCTAAAAAAGAATACTACATCAATATTTGTGTATAGATTTTTATAAATAATTTTTTTGAAGCCTTTTGCCCTCTCCTGCAAAAAACCGTATGTATGGTATGCCGTTGTCATTTCCTCTGAAACTATTTCGACATTTGGGCTGGCATTTAGCCACTCCATAGTAATTTTTTTATCTCTAGCTTTCTGATGTTCCCATTCTTCATTCTCCCGTTTGCCTTTTTTTTCTTCTCTTTCTAATTCCTCCTTTGAAGGTCCCCTAAGTTTGCGATGCATCAAAATGAGACCTTTGTCTGTAAATAAAACTGGCATAGCAAAGCCTTCATAACCATATTTTATTTTTCCCATTTGGTCAAAGCCTTTCAGCGTCGTTCCGTACTGTCCTTTATTTTCTATGAAAGATTTACTTACACCAAAAACATCCTGATTTTCGGGAGTTGAAAAAATTTTTATCGCTTTCGAAACTGGGCGCTTTTGTAAGGGCTGTTGCTGTTGTGCTCTACCGCAAAAGGTTAGGAGCAGATAACGACTTAGGAAGATTAAATAAAAAGAAGTTGAATTAGATGAAAAATTTTTCATACGAAATTTTGGAGCAAATCGTAAAATTGAGATGTCTTAAAGACTTGGTATTTACTATAGAAAGTGGTAAAAGCAATTTCATTTGTAATTTTTGAAATTACAAAGTCTCCGCCAGCCATTTATAAAACTCACCTTGCCATACTAATGCCGTTTGGGTATGGGTTACCCAATGGTTTTCGTCGGGCATATATACAAAGCGGCTTTTGAGGCCCAATAGCTGTGCTGCCTGGAAGGCCTGCATGCCTTGCTCTGGTGGTACCCGGTAGTCTTTGCCGCCCTGGTAGATAAGGATAGGCCGGTTCCACTTAGCAACAAAGTTGGAGGGGGAAAAATCGGAATATGATTTTTGGGCTGCTTTGTTTTTGGTATCCCAATAAGGGCCGCCGTAGTCCCAGTCGGGGAACCAGATTTCTTCGGTAGTGCCGTACATACTGCGGAAATCAAAAATGCCATCATGGGCAATAAAAGTCTTAAAGCGGCCCTCATGTATAGCTGCCAGGAAGAACACCGAATAGCCGCCATAAGAAGCGCCTACACAGCCCCGGCGGGCCGTATCTACATACTTTTCCTTGCTTACATTATCAATGGCACTTAGGTAGTCCTGCATGGCCAGTCCGCCATGGTCTTTGCTGATTTCTTCGTTCCACTCAGTGCCATGGCCTGGCATACCCCGGCGGTTAGGTGCCACTACAATGTAGCCATTACTCGCCATCAACTGGAAGTTCCAGCGGAAGGAATAAAACTGCGTAAGGGCACTCTGCGGGCCACCCTGGCAATACAGTAGGGTAGGGTACTTTTTATTAAGGTCGAAATTGGGGGGATATATCACCCATACCAGCATGTCTTTACCGTCAACGGTTTTTACAGTACGGCGTTCGGTACGGCACATACCGAGGGTGGCGTAAGTGGCATCATTTACATGCGTTAGTTGTACCATATTTCCATTAGCCGTATTTACGCTGTAGAGTTCCGCAGCATGGTTCATATCGGTGCGACTAACAATCAGCGTATTGCCGCTCTGGCCAACGATAGCAGCCACATCAAAATCACCTTTGGTAATTTGGGTAATGGTCGGTCGTACCATCAGCATACCGGGGTAGGTAGCACTAAAGAGTTGCAGCGTACCATCTACCGGCGCAATGAAATAAATGCTGTGTCCATCCTCCGCCCAGCGGAAGCTTTCTACATGCAGGTCGTCCCGGTCGAAGGTCATGTTTACGGTGCCTTTGCTTTCGGGGTCGTAGACCACCAAATCTTGCTTATCACTTTCGTAGCCGTCCCGCTTCATTTGCAGCCAGGCCAGCTTGCCCGCTTTGTTGAAAGCAGGGGCTATATCGTAACCGGGATTGGTTTCGGTAAGGTTGGTAGTAGTACCGGTGGCAATATCGTATTGGTATAAATCGGTATTGGTACTAACGGCATAAGCGGTACCCGTTTTCTTTTTCGTTACATAAATTACCTTTTTGCCATCGGGAGAAAACAGGTAGTCTTCATCGCCGCCAGACGGTTTGGTAGGGCAGTCGAACAATTCGTTCCGCATCAGGTCAATTGGTTTACTGCCTTTAGCGGTTGCCTGTAGCATTACATGGCCATATTTCCCATCTTCCCATTCGTCCCAATGGCGGTAGTCTAACTGGTCATACACCAGTGCATTGCTCTTGGTGAGGGTAGGGTAGAGGTCGGTTCCAGTTACCTTTTGAACCTTTACATCTTCGCTATAAATCTTGTATTTTTTATCAGCGCTTAGGTGCATATTTTCCAGTAAGCTATCGGCGCTCTTTACAGGCTTAGGAGCACCGCCGTTGATAGGCAGAAGGTAAGCCTGGCTGGTGCTTTTATTTTCGGCCGCATTGGGCGTGCTAACGCTGTAGGCAATGTACTTACCATCTTTGGTTACACCTAGGCCATTGACACGACCGAGCTTCCAAAGCAGTTCGGGGGTTAATGTATTTTTTTGTGCCGTAGCAAAACAGATGGCCAACAGGCATAACACTGCGGCTGGTATCAAACGATTGAACATGAGAAAGAAATTGAAGGATGAATGTAGGGAAAACACTCGTAGGGGCGAACCCATGTGTTCGCCCACCCTACACGTTGCAATCCATACTATCTCCAATCCATTTTGCATTTCCCAACCCGGCGGTTGTTTTGGGCAGACACATGGGTCTGCCCCTACAGGAACTGGGCAATGGTGTGGTTGGGCGAACACACGGGGCCACCCCTACAGAATTTCTATTTCATCAATAAACAACCAGGCAGGATTGCCTGCACCAGCATTGCCATCGGGGATGATGCCGGCATTGGTAATTTTTAGTTTAATAAAACGAGCCTTTGCCGCAGGAATGGAAATGGTAAAAGCCACATTGCCTGGGTTGCTAGCTATGGGTACAATAGTCCGCTGATTCGTATAGGTAGTGCCATCTTCACTTAGGCTTACTTCAATGCTTTTGGGGGGATGTATCCAACTGGATTGTTGATTGAGGGAATGCACAATCACTTTATTGATCGTATCCATTTTGCCTAAATCAATAATGGCTTCGCAGTCCTTTCCACTAAAGCCTAAGAACTCTGAAGAACGCTCCAGCCTCTTTGTATTTTGAACACCATCCACTAAAGTGAAAGCACCATTGCCAGGGTAGGATTTAGAAAGAGGGGTACTGAGGGTGATGTTTTTGCCAGTGGCTTTGTTGAAGGAGAATGATTTAGTTAACGTGCTGACGATATCTTTATCTTTCATAGCTGCAGCCCAGTAATCACCTGAATTTAAAATGAGTGTTTTTGAAGTGCCAATGCCTCCGTTTAATAATGAATCTTTTTGTATGCTGTACGGAGTAACAGCTCCATTAATAGCTAATTTGTTATTTGGATTGGTTACATCCTGAAATATAGCAAGTTTAGTTTCTTTTGACTTCGAATTTAATTTCCAAATTACTCCATTCCTATCTGGTGCAGGCAACACACTATCAATAATTGCATAATAAGCTTTACTGTAATGAATACCTTTCTTATCTAATCTATCAAAAAGCACCGGTAATCGCTTCTCAAAATCATCCCAGCTTTTGTTCTCTTTTTGTGTCCACAACACTTCGCTAATAGCAGCTATACGGGGGGAAATGGTGTATTGCAGTTTAGAAAAATTGCCAATGTATTCTGTCCACATATTGGCTTGGGCTCCGAGGATATGCTGAGATTGTTCTTCGTTCAAAGCAGCAGGAACGGGGTTGTAGCTGTACACTGTTTCAATAGGAAGATAACTGCCAAATGTTACGCTGTCTTCATTTTTGCTTTGGCTATGGTCAAAGTAACAATAACCGCCAGGGGTCATTACCACATCATGAGCCTGCTGTGCCGCTTTAATGCCGCCTTCTTCTCCAGTCCAACTCATTACAGTGGCATCGGGTGCCAGACCGCCCTCCAATATTTCATCCCAACCAATAATGCGGCGGCCTTTGCTGTTGATGTATTTCTCCATCCGCTGTATGAAATAGCTCTGTAGTTCATGCTCATTCTTCAGGCCTTTTTCTTTCATCAGGTTCTGGCAAAAAGGAGAACGTTTCCAGGCCGTCTTCGGGCATTCATCACCACCCACATGAATGTATTTAGAAGGAAACAGCGGTAGTATTTCATCTACCACATCCTGCAAAAATTGAAAGGTGTAATCGCTAGGGCAAAACACATCATCAAACACGCCCCAGGTTTGCTGCACTTGCTTGCCGGTAGTATCACCAGCCCAGGCACAATCTTTTGGATGTTGCGTACTTTCATTCGGAAAGCAACTCAGCTGTGGGTATGCTGCAATAGCTGCTGATGCATGGCCTGGCATTTCTATTTCAGGAATGACAGTAATATCGCGGTCGGCAGCATATTCTACCACCTCTTTTATCTGTGCCTGTGTATAGTAGCCACCATAGTGTTCGCCATCATTTCCGGTACCAGGGAAGCGGCCAATAATAGTTCCATTACGCCAACCACCTACACTAGTTAGTTTAGGATATTTCTTAATTTCTATTCGCCAGCCCTGATCATCAGTTAGGTGCCAATGAAAGGTGTTGAACTTGTAAGCAGCGAGGTAATCGATGTACTGTTTTACTTCGGCTACGGTAAAGAAATGACGGCATACATCCAGGTGCATTCCTCTATAAGTAAAACGTGGTGCATCTACTATTTCTACAGAACGAATTGAGTAATAATAGCGGGGTGTTTCTTTTTGGGTGGGTTTCTTTTCAATTAATTGTAGCAGTGTTTGGATACCATGAAACAGCCCGGCCGAATCGTTGCCCATTACTACAATGCTATCGCTGTTTGCAGTAAGATGATAACCTTCTTTGGAACCATTACTTTTCTGAATACCTAGCCGAATATGATTAGTGCCAGCTTGGGAAGTCGTTTTTAATGTCAAGCCATATTGTTCCTTCAATTGCTTGTTGAAAGCAGCAACTAAAGATGCATTTCCTCTGGCTTCGATGAAGGTTTTAGCAGAAGAAATTATAAACTTGCCTTCCTTCCATTCCGCTTGCTGCGGCTTGGGGAAAATAGCAGGCGTATCCGGCGTTTGAGCTTGTAAGGAAAAGGAAATGATGATTGAAAACGTAGCAAGTAGAGCTTTCACTTTTGTAGGTATAAGTTGCTACGAAAGTAAAGGGTGACTGTGAAGAGTTGATTGAAAATAAACATCAAAGAGAAGAATGTAGGATTGCCTATTAATGCAAATTGTAAGAACATTCAAAAAGTTTTAATTCATTTCAAAGATTATTCTGACATAACAGGTTGCATATTTATCCCGATAATCCATTTCAAATTTATTACCTCCATATAAGTTGTAATATTCTGTATTTGTGTCCATATCTGTCCCAAAGGATGTAACGGAATTATTTCTGAGTTCAATAGATTTTACTTCACCTACGGTATGGTTCGTTTTTTTTGCTAAGTCTGTAGCTATTCTCTTGGCATCTTTTATGGCTTCATTGTACAAGCTATCAGCTAAGACGTCTCTTTGGGCTTTTGTAAAAACTCTTTTAATAAGAACGCCTTTTAGTCCGGTAAACCTCATTTCATTAACCATCTTGCTGGCAACTTCCTTATTTTTTAATTTTATTTCATAGGAAATATTAGTTAACGAGCTCGGATACATAGGAAGTTCTTTGCTTGATACTGCCATCAATTTCACATCCCTTTCTTCAATTCCAAACTTCTTAAGGTTGGCAAATAGGTTCATTTTCACTGTATCAATAGACATTTTTCCTATAGTAGTATAGCCAACTTTTTGTTCTTCCTCCTGAATTAAAATTTGAGCAAAATAGTTTTCAGGATTGGCAATCAATTTAGAATAACCCTGTACGTCAATTGTATTAGCCGACTTTTCAGGTGTCTGAGCAAAAGATGCAGTTACAAGCAGAAAAGTAAATAGGAGTGTTAATAAAGGTTTCATAATGGCAGTTTTTTAATGGTTAAAGCATGAGTACTTTTAATTGGCAAACGTGAAAAGATATATTATATTATAAATGAGTCTACGGTTTGCTTCACAGTTATAGTACAAGTGTATATAGGACAATATAAAATGAGCATTGTACTCCATAGAACAAAAATGCGAAAGCCGCAGCCTTCGCATTCTCAAATCAGTTCATAGTCACTTATACTGGCAACTTTGCTGCCAGCCAGCTTTCCTGCACAGGTATCATCCATTTTTCCAGCAGATCTTTTTTATTGAGGACAGTATTATTAAAGTAGATTGTTTCCGGGCTAAGAATGCCGTTTTCCACTGCGTATTTTACCTGGCTCATGGGTATGGTCTGTACTTTGTCTTTTATGGCAAATGCTAGCATGGTACGGTCGAACAGCGGCACGCCAAAACGCTTTTCAATTTCTTTTATCACCCGTACGGAACTATCAGTACTACAGCCGCTTACACCAGCCGCCGTTTCATCGGCCATTAAAATAATAAACTGGCCAAACAGCAGGTTGGCAAAGCCTTTTACTGGTGTGCCATGGCTGTTCCAGCTAGCTATAAATTCTTCCAGAATGGTTTCTATTTCCAGTGCTTCGCCTAAGCCATAGCGGCGGCCAGCCTGGTATATCCATACCCGGCTATTAGGGTGAAAGTTTTCAGGGATAAGTCGTTGCCAATTTTCAAACATAGGAGCAAAAGTAATGAATGGTGAATGGTCAATAGTGAATGAAAAGTTTGAATTTTAAAGACAATTTCAATTTTCTTAGATGCTGAGTTTTGCTTTTTAAGTAGAGCCGGTAGCGGTCATTCACCATTGACCACTCACCATTCACTAAATAAAAACTGCCCACCTTTTGGGTGGGCAGAATCTTCAATCAAACAAACCTATTATGCTAACC
>CAXTDG010000068.1:0-12135 GCA_964242675.1 uncultured Chitinophagaceae bacterium | reverse complement strand
CCACGAAGCAGGGCATGCCATTTGTGGCTGGTATTTGGAACATGCATATCCTTTGCTGAAAGTAACTATCGTTCCCCGTGGTACAGCTGCTTTAGGGTATGCTCAATACACGCCTAAAGAGCAATATTTATATAACATCGACCAATTGATGGATCAAATTTGCATGACGCTGGGCGGCCGTGCAGCAGAAGAAATTTTCTTCAATAAAATTTCAACTGGTGCCAGCAATGACCTGCAGCAGATTACTAAAACGGCTTACAGCATGGTTACGGTGTATGGCATGAGTGATAAAATTGGTAACATCAGTTACTACGATCCTTCTCAGGAAAATATGTTCACCAAACCATATAGCGAAGAAACTGGGAAGATAATTGATCAGGAAGTGCGTAAGCTGATTGATGAAGCTTACATCCGTACAAAAGCACTGCTTACAGAGAAAAAAGGTGATGTAGAACTGCTGGCGAAAAAATTATTGGATAAAGAAGTTTTGTTTCAAAGCGAGGTACAAACCTTAATTGGCAACCGTCCTTTTGATCAGAAACATTTGATTGATGTAGACGACGAATCACTTCATAAAGAAGAAGCCGGGATGATCATTGCTCCACCAGAGGAAACAACGGTAGAAGCATTGGAAAGTGCCCGTTAAGAAAGTTCACCTGTTTACTTGTTCACTCGTTCACATGTTATTAGTTTTGACCTGTAGAAATAAAACCTTAGAACACTCGAAACTTAAGCAGGTAAACGAGTAGACAGGGGAACTTGAAAAATTATGCAGGCTAAAGAAAACATACTCAGAAAAATAAGACAGGCGCTGACAACTCCAGCGCCTGTTCCATTTCCCAATGTTGACAATACAGAATCTGTTTATCACCAGCAGACCCAAGACCCGGAAATAGAATTTGCTGAAAACTTCACGAGGCTACTGGGTAGTTTTTCTTATTGTGTAGATGAACGGGAAATGGCAGAACAGGTAGCGCTGTTAGCAGAAACCAAGCGCTGGCACAAGCTGTATTGCCGGGAAGCCGTACTAAAACACAAACTGGAAGATAACGGCTTGCAACACAATTGGTATGCTGATTTGCATGACTGTAGTGCGGCCATTACCGGTTGCGAATGCCTGGTAGCCCGTACCGGCAGTATTGTAATGAGTAGCGGGCAGGCCAGTGGGCGCACTACCAGTGTTTATGCTCCCATACATATTTGTATAGCCTACACCAGTCAATTGGTATACGATATAAAGGATGGCCTGCAGTTACTAAAGCAGAAGTATGGTGGCAGCATTCCTTCCCTGATTACTTTTGCTACCGGCCCCAGCCGCACTGCCGATATTGAGAAGAGCTTGGTAGTAGGGGTGCATGGTCCGAAGGAGGCTTACGTATTTTTAATTCAGGATTAGTTTTCAACTTTATAATTTATCCGCTGGCTTGTATAAAACCAGCGGATATTTTTTGCAGTTAATCCATTGCTTTCACCATTTTTGAGCCTTCTGTTTGTCTTGACCTCCTGTTTTGGCAAACGGCTAAACAAGTGAACGAGTGAATCTTAAAAAGAACATTTATTTCCTTTCTGACTTTCACCTAGGTGCACCTAATGCTGAAGCTAGCCGCCAGCGGGAAAAAAAAATCATTCGCTTTCTGGAAAGCATAGAGCAGCAAGCCACTGAAATTTTTATCGTGGGCGATATGTTCGACTTTTGGTATGAATACAAATATGTTGTGCCACAGGGGTATGTAAGATTGTTAGGCAAGCTGGCTACACTAACGGATGCGGGCATTAAAGTGCATTTTTTTGTAGGCAATCACGACATGTGGATGCATAACTACCTGCAAACAGAGTTGAACATACCTGTATACTTCGAACCCAAGGAATTTACATTTAGCGGCAAAAATTTTTTAGTTGGCCATGGCGATGGCTTAGGCCCTGGCGACCATAAGTACAAGTTCTTAAAGAAAGTATTTCGCAATCCGGTTTGCCAGTGGCTGTTTGGAATTGTCCCGCCAGCTATAGGCATGGGCCTGGCAAACTACTTCAGCAACCGCAGCCGCTCCGCCACACCAGAAACCGAACGCCAGTTTTTGGGCGAAGACCGGGAATGGCTGATAACCTATTGTAAAGAAGTTTTACAGAAAAAGCACTACGACTATTTCATTTTCGGGCACCGACACCTGCCTATCGATTTTGCTTTGCCAGAAGGCAGCCGTTATATCAATCTTGGCGATTGGATACGCTATTTTACCTACGCCGTTTTTGATGGAGATGATTTGAAACTGGAAAAATTTGAGGAGTAGGAGTTTATTAAGAAGATAAAACGTTACTAAGTTTTCCAAACTTCTGCCGCAGCAGTTGAAGCTTGGGATCAATGTACAATTTACAAAATGGCCTTTTCGGGTCGGAATAGTAATAATTCAGTTGCTCGGGTATGTTTTCTTTAAAGGAAACGAATGGTAAAACGGCTGTAATAATCGGCAACTCAAAATCGGGCTGCAATACAACAATTGCTTCACCTGCTTTTTGCTCATCTTCTTCATCAAACCAATACACTGCCGAACGGTATTTGTGCCGCATAGAATGATTTGCGGTTGAAGAGTGCGTATGCAAATGAATTTCTATCAAATCTTTTAAGGTGATGATAGCCGGATTATAAGTTACCGTCACCGCTTCCGAAAATGCATCGTCAGGAGCGGCAGATGCAATCCAGCCCTGTTGCACTTCCAGAACCCCTTTTAGCGAAGCAAAAACCGCTTCGGTACACCAGTGGCAACCTCCACCCAATCCTATCTTCTTGTAAGTGCTTTCCATTTCAATATTTAAACAATCTCAATAAAAAATAGATAAATAAAAGAAGTGAATGTTTTGAAGCAACGAAGGTTTAAAACCGAATTTTACAGATGATAATGGATAGTCGGGCTTCTCTGCTATCTCCTGTTATCTTTGCGGCCCTTTTATAAGGTTCAAAAATTTACAAATCATAAATTGGTAAGATGTCTTTCAACAAGCGTATCAAAATACAGGAACTACTAACAACCGAAGCTACCAGCCAAGCCATAACAGTAATGGGCTGGGTACGCACCTTTCGTAGCAACCGCTTTATAGCCCTCAACGATGGCAGCACCATCAACAATATACAGATTGTAGTAGATTTTGAAAATACAGATGAAGCCCTGCTGAAACGCATTACCACCGGAGCCTGCCTCAAAATAAGCGGTATACTGGTAGCCAGTACCGGTAGTGGCCAGGTGGTAGAAATACAGGCTCAAAATATAGAAGTGTTGGGAGATAGCGACCCGAACGAATACCCACTGCAGCCTAAGAAGCACAGCCTGGAATTTTTACGGGAAAAAGCTCACCTGCGTTTCCGTACCAATACATTCAGTGCGGTTTTCCGGGTGCGGCACTCACTGGCTTTCGCCATTCATAAGTTTTTTGACGACAAAGGTTTTGTGTACCTACACACCCCTATCATTACCGCTTCTGATGCTGAAGGGGCTGGCGAAACCTTTCGGGTAACAACCCTGCCAGTGGATGGCACGGCACCTAAAACCGATGATGGCAGCATCAATTTTAAAGAAGACTTTTTTGGCCGTAGTACCAACCTTACCGTAAGCGGCCAGTTGGAAGGCGAGTTGGGCGCTATGGCTTTTGGTGATATTTACACCTTCGGCCCCACCTTTCGGGCTGAGAATAGTAATACAGCTCGTCACTTGGCGGAGTTCTGGATGATAGAACCGGAAATGGCATTCTCAGATATTGAAGACAATCAGGATCTGGCGGAAGAATTTATTCAATACCTCATTCGCTATGTGCTGGAGCACAACGCTGCTGATCTGAAATTTTTGGACGAACGCCTGAAAGAAGAAGAGAAAAGCCTGCCGCAGGATAAACGCCAGGAATTTGGCCTAATGGAAAAACTGGACTTTGTAGTAGCTAACAAATTTGAACGCATTACCTACACAGAAGCAATCGACATCTTGCTGCAAAGCCCAGCTGATAAAAAGAAAAAATTTCAGTACGACGTAAAATGGGGCATTGACTTACAGAGCGAACACGAACGCTACCTAGTGGAAAAGCATTTCAAGAAACCAGTTATTGTAACCGGCTATCCGGCTGCCATCAAAGCCTTTTACATGCGGCTGAATGATGGCTGCGAATCTGACCGTCAGACTGTTGCGGCTATGGACATTCTGGCCCCCGGTATTGGCGAAATTGTAGGCGGTAGCCAGCGGGAAGAACGACTGGACAAGCTCACAGCCCGCATGGTGGCCATGCACATCCCCACCGAAGAATTGTGGTGGTACCTTGATACCCGCCGCTTTGGGGCCTGCCCTCATGCTGGCTTTGGGTTAGGCTTTGAACGCATGGTGCAGTTTGTAACCGGCATGGGTAATATTCGGGATGTAATTCCTTTTGCCCGTACACCTAAGAATTGTGAATTTTAGAAGTGAAAGGTGAATAATTTGAAAGTTTCGAACGCTCTTCCGGTCTTTCCGTCTTTCGAACTATTCATAATTTTTAACCACTAACTAAATAGACGTATTCTGACCTGTGCAGTATTTTCTTATGATTATCTTGCAAGCAACAAAACATAAGCTTATGAAGCGCCTGATGCCTGCTGCTACGCTGGCTATTTTATTATTGGCAGCTGGTTGTAAAAAGAAAGCAGGAACAGATACACCTGCCTCTTATATGCCTAATACAGCTAACAGTAGCTGGAACTATGATACGAAAACATATGCCCCTGCCGCTGCTACCAGCAACTATACTTTAAAAGCCACTAATAAAGACACCACTATTGGTAGCCGTACTTACCGGGTATACAACAATTCCGGCGGGCAAAACGATTACTATGCACAAGTAGGCAGCGACTATTACCAATATACCAGCCTTGGTGGCTTAGGAGGCCAAAGGGTAGAAATACTTTATTTAAAAGATGGCGCCACAGGCACTGCCTGGTCTGAAACACAAAACCTTACGCTTGGTACTATGTCTGTTTCTGTAGCAGTTAATTACCAGGTAACCGAAAAGGGAATTACCTACACCACCAATGGCAAAACCTATAATGATGTTACGCATGTAACAGTAAAATTTGGAACCATTACCATCCCAGGCATACCCATACCTATAGCACCAGTAAGCGATGTGAATTTTTATTATGCACGGGGTATTGGGCGTATTTATAGCCGGGCAAAAGTCACTATATCCATTCCGCTGGTTTCGCTCAACTTCAATACAGACGAAGAGCTATTGCTAAAAACGTATACGATTCAATAAGTTGTTTCAAAAAATGGTTTGGTAGTTTAGCCTGCCCGCCTATATTTGCAGCCCGCTTTCAAAAATGGAAGTAAGGATGGTGCGGTAGCTCAGTTGGTAGAGCAATGGACTGAAAATCCATGTGTCGCCGGTTCAACCCCGGCCCACACCACTAAGACAGGCAGTTATGAAGTACAATTCATAGCTGCCTTTTTTTTTGCCTTTGCTACCTTCCTGTAGCACATTACGATTGTTGCCAAAGTACCTTTACGCTGTGTTTCTTTTTTACCTAAATACTTCTTATGGCAAAATTCTCCGCTCTTTGTATTCTTCTTAGTTTGTTTTCTCTTCGTTTAGTGGCCCAAAGTTCCGATTTGGACTGTAGTACTACCGGCCGCTATGTAAGCGATGTATTTACCAGTGTTAGTACAACAACTGATATTGTGTATGGCCACAACGCAATGACTTATTACACATTGACTTCAAATCCTTTTGCTCCACCTCCATATACTTATTCAAGTACTACGGCTGATGTAGTGCTTTCACTTGACATGTATCAGCCGTCTGGAGATATGGCCTTAAGGCGGCCACTGGTTGTACTGGCTTTCGGGGGATCGTATGCCTACAATAACCGCACTCAGATGGCTGATCGGTGTATTGCTTTTGCTAAGAAAGGGTATGTAGCGGTAACAATAGATTATCGGAAAGTCACTACGAATTCAGATAATTTCCTAACCCTGTACTACCACTTTCTCGATCCTGCTTCTAAAGCCCATCTGGCAGACGAAGTAGTGAAAACGTCGGCCGATATGAAAGCGGCAATACGCTTTATGAAAGAAAATGCAAACACTTATAAGATAGATACAACCAAAATATTTGTAGGCGGCTATTCGTCTGGCGCTATCACTGCTTTGCAGACGGCGTATGTAGAGGGCTTACCTGAAGTAACAGATGCAGATATACTGGCTGCTTACAACCAGAATGGAGGGATAGAAGGAAATACAGATAATGGAAGTAATCTGGCATTGACCCATACATTTAGGAAAATGACTGGAGTGATGAATATTGCTGGTGGGCTATACGACCTAAACTGGATTACCGCCGACAATCCGCCTATATACAGTATGCATGGAGATCAAGATGGAACTGTACCCTTCAATTATGGGCACATCTATAATTACCCCAACTCCATACAATTGTATGGCAGCAACCAGATAAAAATCAGGGCAGATAATATAGGGTTACTCAACGTTTTGAATGTTATCAGTGGTGGAGATCATAGTGCACCGCAAACAGCCAGCAACCAAACGCTATCGGTTAATAATGCTGCTACTTTCTTCCAGCAATTCATCTGCCCATCTATTTTACCTGTTACGCTTTCCAGCTTTTCTGTGCAAAATGATAACTGTACAGCACTGCTTCGCTGGCAAACGGCTACAGAAAGTAAAAGCAATCGTTATGAAGTAGAAGTATCTACCAATGGTAGCGGGTTTATAAAAGTGGGTGCAGTAGCTAGCAAAAACAGCAGCACAGGTGCGGCTTACAGCTATAATTACAAAGGTTTTAATGGCACCTCTTTTTTCCGTTTGAAAATGGTAGATGCAGATGGCAACTTCACCTATTCATCTACTCAAAAGCTGGATCAGTCTTGTGGCACAACAGCCATACAGGTATATCCTAATCCTGCAAAAGACCAAACGCTTATTACAGGCTTGAAAACGGGGCAGCAGGTGCAATTGATAAATGCACAAGGGCAAAGGCTGTGGATGCAAAAAGCAGGCGGCAGTGCTATGCAGGTACCACTTGCTGCATTTACCAGTGGCTTATACCTGGTGCAGATAGCTGATGCAACCGGCAAAATTATCAGCAACAACAAACTAGTGAAAGAGTAGTACTCCCTTTTTCTATACCTAAACTTTTGCTACAGTCGGCATTACTTATAGTTCTGCCGACTTTTTTATAACGCTTATTACCTCATTATGATAGGGCTAAATCTTGTAGAAAAAAAGAGGGTTTATTATGGCTCTCAATACTGCTGGCTCAATTATTTGTTTTACCATTTTTATTATTACTATTTTTCCAATATCTATCTCATCTTTTTTAAACTTACGTAAATGAAAAAAAGTTTACCTATTCTGATTTTTGCGATTTTCTCTTCTCTTTTTTCAGTTGCACAACCCGCTGCTTTAAATTGTGGCAACGGCCGGTATGTGAATAATGTATTCACCAACATTACCAAAGACACGGGAATTATTTATGGGGCAAATACGATTACTAAATATACCCCACCGGTCGCTACTTTTCCCGTTACCCTAAAGCTGGATTTTTACCAGCCACAAAACGACCCGGCTACTAAGCGACCGCTGGTTATATTAGCTTTTGGCGGTGCATTTGTTACCGGCCAGCGTAGCGATCTGGATGGCCTTTGTACTGCTTTGGCCAAAAAAGGATATACTGTTGCTACAATTGATTACAGGCTTATTTATCCTGATATTTTTAATATTCTTACCGTTTACGGTACAGCCTCTTTAATAAATGATGAGGTGATAAAAGCCTGTTCTGATATGAAAGCTGCCATTCGGTTTTTCAAGAAGAATGCTGCTACTGGTAATACTTACAAAATTGATACTACTAAAATATTCGTTGGCGGCTATTCAGCAGGGGCTATTACAGCTTTACAAACGGCTTATGCAGATGATATTTTTGAATCCGCTGTGCTTACACCTACTTATTTAGCAAACGGCGGGTTCGAAGGAAATACCGACTTGCCTGCTCCTAACAATACGCTGCCTACTTACAATGCCAATGGCATTGCCGGTGTACTGAATATTTCCGGCGGTGTAGGCGATACCAGTTTAGTAGATGCTAACAACCCTCGTATATTCAGTGTTCAGGGAGATGCTGATGAAGTAGTGCCTTACAATTCCGGATACGTTGCTTTTAATGGTACTCCTACAGCTGTTTTTTTATATGGTACTAACCTTATAAAAACCAGGGCCAACAATGTTGGCTTAAGCAACCAGTTGCTTACCATTTCTGGTGGCAATCATGCCAGCCCTACTATTGAACCTAATTTTACTAATCTGGTTAATGGCGCTGCTACATTTTTCCAGACCATTGTTTGTGCCCCAACACTACCAATTACGCTTGCCACTTTCACAGCTGAAAATAGCAACTGTAGCGCTTCGCTTAAATGGCAGACTGCTTCTGAAAGTAAGAGCAGCCGCTACGAAGTGGAAGTATCGGCCGATGGTAGCAAATACATAAAAGTAGGAATGGTACCAAGTAAAAATGCTGCTAACGGTGCCAGCTACAATTTCAATTATAAAGGTTTTGATGGCACGTCTTTCTTTCGCCTGAAAATGGTAGATGCTGATGGTAACTTCACTTATTCACCAGTACAAAAACTGAGCTTGCCCTGCAACCTCACTACCGTACAAGTATACCCTAACCCTGCCCGTGAGCAAACACTTATTACCGGTTTAAAAGCGGGTATGCAGGTGCAGTTGATAAATGCACAGGGGCAAAAGTTGTGGTCACAAAAAGTGAGCAACAGCGCCTTACCTGTTTCGCTGTCTGCTTTCAGCAGTGGCCTGTACATGGTGCAGGTAATAGATGGCAATGGCAAAATGGTGAGTAATATTAAACTGATGAAGGAATAAGATTTTCATAGTTCATTCCTAAAAGGCATAGCTCAAAACGCTATGCCTTTTTTATTTTCCAAACAGCAAACGTTTGTAAACAAAAGCGGCAAACATTCTATTTTACCACTAAGTATATTGACATCGCTTTTGCCAAACGATTAAAAACTTGCCCCTTCATGCATATACCCAAGCCCCGGCTCAGCTTCGGGCAAATCATCAATATGAATATCGGTTTCTTCGGTATTCAATACAGTTTTGGATTGCAGCAAAGTGCCGTTAACCCCATTTATGATATGTTGGGTGCTTCACCCGACCAGATTCCGATTTTAAATCTTGCCGGGCCGCTGACTGGCTTGCTCATTCAGCCCTTCATTGGTGCCATGAGCGATAAAACCTGGCATCCACGCTGGGGCCGCCGCAAACCTTATTTCCTTACCGGTGCTATTCTTTGCAGTCTTTGTTTATTTTTCTATCCGTTCAGCAGTTCGTTGTGGATGACCGTTGGATTGCTGTGGGTGTTGGATGCCGCCAACAACACGGCCATGGAACCTTACAGGGCTTTTATTGCTGATAAACTTCCGCCCGACCAACATGCTACTGGGTTTTTAACCCAAAGCTTTTTTACCGGCCTCGGTATTACGCTGGCTAACGTTTCGCTGTTTGTTTTCCAAGAGCATATAAAAGGCAGTTATGGTAAATTGCCTTACTGGGTTTTTGGCTCCTTTTTTCTAGGTTCCATTTGCTCCATTGCATCGGTAGGTTGGTCGGTAGCAAAAACACCAGAGATACCGCCCACCGTAGAAGAATTGGCCGCTTTACGATCTCAGAAATCTAATTTCCTCACGCCCATCACCGAAATTGTAGAAGCCATCCAACACATGCCTAAAGTGATGTGGCAACTGGCGCTGGTGTACCTGTTTCAGTGGTATGCTTTGTTTTGCTACTGGCAGTATGCTTCTAAAAGCATTGCCCAGTCAGTTTGGAAAACGACCATTTACCAAAACAACCCGGTGTACGACCAGGCCGTTGGCTGGACAGGTTTGGTAAATGGGTACTACAATGTCATTACCTTTTTATCGGCATTTGCACTGGTTGGGCTGGCAAAAAAGTTTACGCCTAAAGCGGTACATATTACCTGTTTGGCTATGGCTGGCATTGGGCTATTAGTGTTTCCGCATATTGAAAATAAATACCTGCTTTTTGCGCCTATGACCGGTTTTGGTATTGCCTGGGCCAGCATGATGGGGGTGCCTTACCTAATGGTGGTGGGTAATATTCCTAAAGAACGCTATGGCGTTTATATGGGCATCATCAACATGATGATTGTAATTCCGATGATTTTACAAAACCTCACGTTTGGCTTTATACTCAAACACTTTTTAGGTAATGACCCTGGCAAAGCTGTCAGCTTCGGCGGTGTGTTTCTGCTCATTGCCTGCGCTGCTACTTTCCTCATAAAAACGCAACCGGTAAACAAGGATGAAATGCCCATGGAACTAATGTCGGCGGGGCACTAAACTTTTTTTACACATCAAACGAAACCAGTTTTTACAATGGGCCAAACAGAGGCATATAGATGAAACCATATAGGTGATGGCACCATTCATGAATATATTTTTATGGCGTCATTCCTTTGTGCAACTTATTATCTATTGGCTATTTAAAAACAGGGCTCAGGATTAATTGAACTATAGAATCAGAAATAAAGAATAATTGCCTTATGAAAATCCTCTGTGTAGGCGAAGCCCTTATTGATATGATTTGCACCGATAAAGGAACTGCCCTTACGGATGGCCAGCATTTTTTGAAAAAGCCGGGCGGTGCTCCTACCAATGTGGCTGCAGCTATTGCAGCCTTGGGTGGTGAAGTAGAGCTGGCATCAAAAGTGGGTGCCGACCCATTTGGCAAACACCTGATTGAAGTGATGGAATCTTTTGGCGTAGCCACCCGCTGGATTTTTCAGGACGAAAATTTCTTTACTACCATAGCTTTTGTATCGCTGATGGAAAATGGTGAACGGGACTTCTACTTCAACCGGGGTGCCGATGGACAACTAACCCGTGAAGAAGTGGATGCCATTGACCTAAGCGAATTTTCTATCATCCATTTTGGCTCAGCTACTGGTTTTTTGCCAGGCCCATTGCAGGCAGCTTACGCAGGCCTTTTACAAAAAGCGTTGCGGCAAAATATCTTCATCAGCTTCGACCCCAACTACCGGCAATTGTTGTTCCCCAACAACACAAAAACCTTTGTAGACCATTGCTGGAATTTTATAGAGGGCTGCCATTTTTTTAAGATGAGCGACGAAGAAGCCATGATGGTGACTGGCCGACATACGCTGGCCGATGCAGCCGAAACGCTTTTGCAAAAATCGAAAGCCGTTTTTGCCATCACTATTGGGAAAGACGGAACGCTGCTAGGTTACAATGGACAGACCTACACCGTTCCCAGCATTGCCGTAGAGCCTGTTGATACCACCGGAGCAGGCGATGCATTTGTGGGTGCACTGCTATACCAATTAGACAAAAACCATAGCGGCGATATGAAAAATCTGTCAGCCGACGAGTGGAAACATATGGTGTATAATGCCAATAAAGCCGGTGCTCGTACCTGCCAATATCTCGGTGCCATGGAAGCCTTCAAACACCTGAGCAATCAAATATTCGATTAACCAAAAACGCAGCGTTGAATCCTTACATTATCTACAAGTTTTTCAATACCATTCTTCGGCAAAATAAAATTGCGGAAGACGATCCGTTTTACGATCGGCTATTGACTGCCGCCAACGATATACATAGTTTATACGGCGAATTGTACGGCCACCATCCGGTAGCTGAAGAACATTTTGAAGCACTGATTCAAACGGTAATTACGGCTTATAAAAGCAGGCCGAAAAACCTGAAAGAAAAAGATGCTACCAAGGCATCACATTGGTTTATCAGCAACGAGCTTACAGGCATGAGCCTATACGTAGACCGCTTTTGTGGCGACCTGCCTGCGCTGGCAAACAAGCTGGATTATTTCGAAGAATTAGGCGTGAATTTATTGCACCTGATGCCCATTTTCGAAAGTCCGCAAAATGAAAGCGATGGCGGCTATGCAGTATCTAATTTCAGAAAAGTAGATAGCCGATTTGGTGAGTTGAAAGACTTACAAAAAGTGCAAGAGAACATGCTCAGGAATGGCCAGTACCTAATGTTGGATATTGTGCTGAACCATACCAGCCATCGGCATGAATGGGCCG
>CAXTDG010000067.1:2931-12160 GCA_964242675.1 uncultured Chitinophagaceae bacterium | reverse complement strand
GATGTGTACCCTGTAGGCCGGCTGGATTATGATAGTGAAGGCGCATTAATTCTTACAAATGATACATCCATCAACCAGGCATTGCTGCACCCTACACAAGCACACGAACGGGAGTATTGGGTGCAGGTAGAAGGCAGCATAACGAAAGAAGCATTGCAACAAATGCAACAAGGCGTAACAATAAATATTGATGGTAAGCCACACCACACAAAGCAGTGCAAGGCAATTGCTTTCACAAATCCACCACCAGTACCAGAACGACACCCGCCTATTCGCTTTCGTAAAAGTGTACCGGATAGCTGGCTAAGCCTTACGCTTACCGAAGGAAAGAACCGACAAGTTCGCCGCATGACGGCAGCCGTTGGTTTTCCTACGCTGCGCCTTATTCGCTACCGCATCGGGCGGCTTACTATTGATGGCTTGCAACCTGGTGATATCCAACAATTAACACAACAAGAAATGAAAGGTGTTTTTTTAAAAATAAACAAGTAGCTGTTGTATGCGGCACTGATTTTATATAGCTACTGTTTATCATTAGATAATAGTGCAACATGAAACCAGCTACTCCGCAACAATATACCGGCGTTCAGTCGAACACCCGGCATTCCATTACTACCAGTACTGATGAACAAGCAGAACAGTTGTTCAATAAGGCACGTAAAAACCTGTTTAATGTAAATAACTGGGAAGAACTTTCCGGATCTATGAGCGCCACTTTCAGGCTGATAGATAAAGCAGGAAATAAAGTTGTCCGCACCCCTCGGATTGGTGATTATTTTAAAATTGACATACCAGCACCTGATAACAAAAGTGGCCGAGGGCATGATTGGGTACAAATAGAAAAGATTGAAGACAATCTGCAAAATCCACAGCAGTCGCATACGGCTATAACGGTGCGGCCTACAAATGCTCCTGATGGCGAAGAGAATGCCTGCCACCACTTCTTTACCAACGAGGCTACCAGTACTTTTTCGGTAGAAAGAAACAAGACTACTATTACCGCTGCAGTGTATGGCCGCAACGAAAAACCTAATACTGATACACCCAGACTTTTTGATAAAATCAGAAATGCAGTAATTGGTTTCTTAGCAATGCTGGGCTTCAACAAACCGCAGTGGAGCAGCCTGGTAAAAGGGATTTTGGAAAAGGACACAGATGCCATTACTTTTCAGAAATGAAAAAATGGTATCCTCAATTTTCAGTACAACTTTTTTGGGCTTTTGTTTTCCTGATAAGCCTTACACAGTGTGCTTCCGGGCCGTATGTGTCTTCCAATAAATCTTACAAAAAACAGGCGAAGGCACTGGCCAAAACTATCAGCCAATATCCGGTGCCTGATTCGGTTACTACTATTGATCCGAAGTTTATAGGCACCGTTAATTTCAATTTGCGTAAGCCCAATTTTGTCATTATCCATCATACGGCGCAAAATAGTTGCGACGAAACGCTGAAGACTTTTACACTTACCCGTACGCAGGTAAGTGCTCACTACGTAGTGTGTCGCAATGGCACCATTCATCACATGCTTAACGATTACCTGCGGGCCTGGCATGGCGGTGTAAGTAAATGGGGCAATGCCAGTGATATTAATTCTTCTTCTATTGGTATTGAGGTAGATAACAATGGCAGCGAACCCTTTAGCGAAAGCCAGATCAATAGCTTGTTGGAATTGCTGAGTCGCCTGAAGAAAACGTATAGCATACCTGCAACAAATTTCATTGGTCATGCAGATATTGCACCAGGCCGAAAGGTGGACCCGAGTAGATATTTCCCCTGGCAGACGCTGGCGCAAAATGGTTACGGCTTGTGGTATGATACTACGGCTACGCAACCGGCAACCGACTTCAATAAATTGCAGGCCCTACGCATTATTGGTTACAATATTCAAAAGCCCAACGATGCCATTTATTCTTACCACCTGCACTTTGTGCCGCAGGACACCACCCACAATTTTAGCGAAGCAGATAACAAGATTTTATTCAACCTCATGCAGAAATATCAGTAGGAGGTTCAAGCTTCAAGAAACAGGAATCAAGGTTGACGATGCTACTTTACTGGGTTTCGCATTACGGGTGGCCTGGTTCAATCATTTTCTTTTTGAGCCAGGCAATTGACTATGCATTTAGCAGCCCCACCTATCCTCCCCAACGGGGAGGGAATATGCGACGACTGTAACGAAGAATAGAATAATCTATAAATAAGAAAGGCATCGCTTAAAGCGATGCCTTTCTTATTTATAGAGAAGATTAAAATGTTACGGTTCTGGTTCCTCACTCGTTGGGGAGGTTAGGTAGGGGCTTTAATTCATCTGCACATTCTGGCTGGCAAAAAATTCAGCATCAGTTTTCAACTTCAATTCCCAATCCCAGGCAGTTTTCATCATCGTATCCAGGTCGTATTGCAGGTGCCAGTTTAATTCAGTTACTGCTTTTTCGTTGTTGGCATAAATGGCTATCACATCACCGGCACGGCGAGGGCCAATTACGTAATTCAGCTTTACACCGCTTACCTTTTCAAACGATTGGATGGCTTCTAACACCGTTACACCATTGCCGCTGCCTAGGTTCAAAATATCGCAGGTGGTTTTATTATTTCCTTTCTCCAAAAACTGTAGGGCCAATGTATGGGCATGGGCTATGTCGCATATATGAATGTAGTCCCGAACGCAGCTACCATCACGGGTGGGGTAATCATCACCATGAACGGTCATTTGTGGCAATTTACCAATAGCTGTTTGCGTAATAGCAGGCACCAGGTTGGCTGGACGACCTATTGGTAATTCGCCAATATTCACAGATGGATGAGCGCCGACCGGATTGAAGTAGCGAAGCAAAATATATTTGGTATCGCCCACCTTAGCTGTCTCCTGAATAAGTTGTTCGCCTATCTGCTTGGTAAGGCCATACGGGCTTTCAGCAGGCTTAATGGGCGACTCTTCGGTTACCGGAATTTTATCAGGATTACCATATACCGTACAGGAAGAAGAAAACACAAATTGCCCGATCTTAAATTCCTGTACGCATTTCAGCAGGTTGATGAGTGAAAACAGATTGTTTTCGAAATACATTAATGGCTTTTCTACCGATTCGCCTACAGCCTTAAAAGCAGCAAAATGAATGATGCCTTGTATATCAGGATTTTCGGTAAACACGGCCAGTGTATCGTCGTAGTCGCAGAGATTTACTTTGTAGTTCTTTACCTTTTTGCCAGTTATTTTTTCTATGCCATTTAGCAGCAATGCACTGCTACGGCTGTTATCATCTATAGAAATGACCTCGTAGCCATTCTCTATTAAATCAACAAGCGTATGAGAACCAATGTAGCCGCAGCCACCAGTTACTAATATCTTAGACATAGAGCAAATGTAGGGAAGGTGTTCTTAAATCCACTTTATCGACAACGCCACTGGTTTACCAGTTCACCTGTTAACTCGTTCATATTTTAAGCCTTTACTAATAATAGCTTCAATTCCTAAAATGCAAAACGAGTTAACAGGCAAACTTGTAAGCTATTTAGCTGAACCAGTTTTTCTTCTTTTTGCTTTGTGTTATTGCCCAATAAGTAAATACCCCGGCAAGGATAGCCACGCCAGCTATAATACCCACCTGCTTGCGGTTGACAGGCTTTTTGATTTTAGGCGGTACATATAAAGTACCACTGGCATCAAACAAAGCAGGTTCGTCTACATAGCGGCCTTCTGGCGGTATAGCCAACAGGTTGAAATTATCGGCTAGTTGCTGCAATTGTTGCTGTAGCTCCTCTCCTTCCATGGGTTTGCCGTGGCCGGTAGCAGCTATTGTAGGTTCTAACGCTGCAAGTACTTTTACAGATGCTTCGGCCGCTATCCAATCTGGCGTAAAGTATTTGGGTGGGCCGCTTACTATTTGCGGCTGCTTTATAGTAGCCATGGCCGACTCCGACTTGGTAGTTACAAAGGCATCGCCTGCAATCAGTACTTTATCACTTTCTCTAAAAAGGCTAATGTGCCCTGGCGCATGGCCAGGTGTATGAATCCACTTCCAGTCGGGCAGGCCTGGCACAGTACCGTCTTCTGGCAGCGCTTCTACCGAGCCTTCAATATCAATGGGAGATCTTGGATATAAACCAGCCAGCGAAGCCATCAACCCGCCGCCTACAGTGGGGTCGCCGGGTGGGTAAGAGGAACGACCAATCAGGAACGGCATTTCCAGGTAATGGGCATACACGGGTACATGCCATTCTTCCGCCAGCTTGGCTACAGCGCCTACATGGTCAAAGTGGCCATGGGTAAGAATGATAGCGTTCGGCTTGGCTTCTTCACCAAATAATTCGGCAGCTATTTTTTTTATCTTTCCGGTTGATGTTTTCAAACCAGTATCCACCAGCGTCCAATGGTCAGAGGCCTCATCTTTTACAAAGTAAAAATTGACGAAGATGTCTTTACTGCCCCATACATTGGGGGCCACATCAAAATAAAGTGAACTCATAACGGCAATATTTTAAGTAAAAGCGTTCGTTTAAAAATGGTGCCATGATTATGTTTTGCCGAAACGGAGTTTTGAGCTCAAGCCTCATCTGCTGTTTTATGGGATGCTTATTTTTAAAAGTAAATTAATAGAAAAGCAAGCAATAAAAATGACTGTTGCACAGAGGAAGCGCAAGGGATAGAAGGCAGTAGCCCACAGCCCCGCCGCATGGAGATATGATTGTGTATGAGAATGAATAGGTGAATGGGTGGAAGCGGCGGGGCGAGGACTACAGCCGGATAGCCCGACCCGATAGGGATGCGCCTTAATCAGGCCAATTATCGTTGGGCGGTTGGTGATGTGGTGTGTTGTAACTGCTGTTTTGTTTGGGCATCGGCCCAGTTCCAGCTAAGCCAGCTATATGCTTTTTGCTGGCTGAGAAACGTATTGATGCGATACTCTAAAAGATTGATGGCCGTTCCCCTTTCATCTTCGGTAACCACGTCCCGTTGTGTAGAGAAATATTCGTTGGCAAATAACTCTTTGTGCTGTTGCAATACGGGCAGAGCATGGTTGCTGAGCGATAGCAGAAATGTTTTGTCCAGCGTAATACTATTTCGGTGGCTGATGTTGTACTCCGCAATCAATACATCCCACTGCACAAAACTGGCCAGCATCAAAGTGGTAAAACCAGCCACAGCATTGAACTTGATAAGATAGTAACTGGTTTTTGCAGCGCTTATTTTCAGGAAAACTGATAGTAATCCAACTAACACCAGGAGTGTAAAAACAAATACGCCGATACGCTTATAAGTAAGGCCATTGTAGGCAACGTAATGATAGTTGCGTAAAAATGCAGAAGCATTGAGAAAAGCATTTTGCACCAGCCAGCCATAGGCTAACATATTCAGGTACTTTTTGCCTTTGAAAAAGTTGAGATTGCCCCGGAAAAAGAACAGTACAACTGCCATAGCCAGTACAATGGAAGCAATGAGCATTTCGGTGCCTTCATGTACATATTCCGACCAGGCAAAACCAGGCAGGTTGGGGTAGCTGGTCCATACATACGCCACGTCAGTTGCATTTACGGCCAGCAGTAACAAGTTCAAAATAAACAGGCTTATTACGCCCATCTTGTACTCGTACTTCAGCGCAAGAGAACTATCGGCACGGCGACCAATAAACAGTTGGGCAAAAGACTGAGCAGTAGTAATATGGTTGCGTTGGTGGGGCTTTCTTACCCGTTTTAGTTCGTCGCTTTGAGCCGCTTCATCTTTCTCGAAAGGCGCTTTGAAATATTTGTACAGTAGACCACCGGTGATGAATAAACCCATTAGTAAAAAAAGCAAGCGCTGCGGCTCAATCCAATCCAGTATTGGCGTAAGCCACTGGCCGATGGCGTTGCCAATGCGGTTGGCTATGTTGGCAAATGCCTGGTTGGCCGCCAGGTAAATGATAAAGAAAAGCAGCACCAGCAATAGGGGCAGCAGGGCAAACCGTAACTGCCGAAAGGCTGTGGCTGCTTTTCTTTTGTGTGTAAAAAAACTTTTGACGTGTGCTGCAAACTGCGGTAAGAAGTATTGAAAAGATTGTGCAGCACTGGCTGCGGCATACAAGGGGCTGCGGTGTTGGTATTTGCAGTAAGCAGTAAATAAAAGAGTGGCGGCTACACAGGCAATGCAGCTAATAGTTGAGTTGTAAAAAAGAACCATTGCCAATGAAGTGGCTACTGCCAGCAACATCCATCTGGCATAGCGGTGCTGTAGTGCGTTTTTATAAATGAGGAATAAAGCACCTACGGAAAATGTGGTAAAAAGCGCCATGTTGAGGGCCAGCTTTTCGTGCCAGAAAATGGCATTGAAAAGGGTGGCACCGGCTATGACTAATAGCATGGTAGTAACGGTAGACTTATACATTGCAATGGGCTGGCTCATAAACGGTTTTATTTTGTTTAGCAGGGAAAATAATTCGGTTGATGCAGAGGGCTTTTTCCAGTCGTTCGAGTTGGTTGATTTGCCGCAGGCAAATGCTAAGCGGAATAAAACCAATGATGCCGAAACTGCAGTCGATAGCACACCACCACAATGGCAAACCCCGATACGTACTGGCCAGTAGTGCAAAAGGAATGACCATACCGCAGGCTATTCGGCCAAACTGAATGACCCATTTATTTTTCACCGGATCTTGCAATGGACCTATGAAAACGGTGGCAATAACGATGTGGGCAAAAGCCAGCCAGTCGAAGCCGTAAGAGATGAAAGGGTAGCGTTGGTTGGTATCCTGCACAGCGTGGTACACCTTCCAAAGCCAGCCGCCTACTACGGTATTTTCGGTTGGAAAAAGAGAAGATAGCAGCCGCATTTGGGTTTCTACTCCCAGGGCAGTAAGGCCACTGATTATTAATGCAACTATGAAGAAAACAATCCAGCGGCGAACGCTGTAGCGCAGGCGGTTCTGTTGAAAATAAATAGTGTCAATATTCATAAGATGGGGTTTTAATCGATTGAAAATTCAGGAATGGTTTCACTAGGTTGCAGGTAGAGAAGAACACCTTTGCTGGAAAGGAAAACACTGAGAATGCAGCATAGCAATGGGGCTAAAAAATCGAAGCCATAAATAGAAAAGTGATAAGGTGTTTCATTATCAATAAAATGATGGAATAACCACATAGCACAAATAATGGAAGCAGAAGCAGGTATAAAAATGGTGGAGACAAGCGTTGCGGTGTGAGAAAAGCCAGCTTGTTTGCAAACCCACAGCCACATAGCGTAAAAGAGGATAGCAGGACAGCTAATAAAGAGCGCTGTGAAAAACACAAAAATGCCTATGGGAAATACAAGAACACAGCAGATAGCAAATACAACTAATCCTTTCCACCACATCGTAAATCCAATTTTCCAATTCATAAAAGTGCTTTGAATTTCAAAGTATTTAGTCAAAAAAAGGGCTATTTCCCCGATGCGTTTTTAATCATTTGTTCTAATGCGTCCAAGTGTTGGCGAAAGGCATTTTCACCGACTTTGGTAGCGGAGTATAGGGTGTTGGTTTTGCGGCCTACAAAGCCTTTTTCCACTTTCACAAAACCAGCCTCTTCCAACCCCTTCATGTGGCTGGCTAAGTTGCCGTCCGTTACCTGTAGCAGTTCCTTTAGTTCGTTGTAGCTTATTTCCGTATTTACCATAAGGGTGCTCATAATGCCCAGCCGTATCCGGCTGTCAAATATTTTATTGAGGTTTTCTATGTTTACTGGTAGTGCCAATGTGAGAGAACCGTTTAAAGTTCAAAGTTTAAGGTTTAAAGTTCTGTGGGTTAGGTTTTACTTCTTATAGCTTGGATCTAGAAATTCGTATTTTGTATTTCTGCCAACTGCTTTCTGTCAACTGACAACTACTCTCTCATACTTCCACCACATCACCAGTCCATAAACAATATGCATAAGGCCGAAACCGATGGCCCAGAAATACAACCCATAGCCTACAAACCATAAGTTGATGATGCCGATCACAATTTGGGTTAGGCCCAGCCAGCGTATTTCGCCCAAAGTGTATTTTGAGCCATTGATAAGGGCTAGTCCGTAGAAAATAAGACAACCCGGTGCTATTAGTTCTATATAACCCAGGTAAGCAGCCCGTAGCAGGAAGATACCGCCGGCAACCATGGGTAGCATCACATTTATCAATAAGCGACGACTGGTAACTCCCCAAATGGCTATACCCTGTTCTTTTGTTTTGATCCAGGTAAAAAAGAAAGAAGAGACAAACGCTGCTATAAATGTCCCTATCGCAATCCAGAAAATCCAAGTATTGAGCAGGATGAGCAAATCCCGGCTATAAAGCTGTTGCTGTGCCTTGCGGTTGTCAATAAAAAAGGTAGCTTCCCACATGTGAAGGTGCGCCAGCCATGCGCCTGCTAATGCACATACACCAGCAGCTACCCCACTCCAGCCACTCAGGCTAATGAAACGACTACTGCGTTCCATCATTTTTTTGATGTCTTGTAAAGCTTCTAAGGAGCGCTGCTCGGAATACATAAAAAGCACTTTGAATTACAAAGTAAATAGTATCACCGCTATTCATCCAAATTTATTTCTGCTTATTTCCAAAAAAAATCCCGGCCTGCTAGTAGCAGGCCGGGACGTATTATTTTCAGTAAACCGGAATTATCCTTTTACTTCTTTCACTTTCTTGTTAGAAACCGTTTCTGTTTTTTCTGCTTTCTTTTTGCAGCAATCTTTACTGCATTTTTTTCCTTTGCTGGCAAAAGAAACACCGGTAGTCAATAGGGCAGCAGTAGCAAACATCAATATCTTTTTCATGGCTTGTTTTATTTAAGAGGTTGAAAATAAGCTGCAAATGTATGCTTGCAAAATTTCTTTAGTTAAAAAAAGCTAACAAACGTTTGCAATCTTTTTGTTTGCCCGTTTACCTGTTCGCTCATTCTCCTGGTCACTCATTTACCTGCTCACCTCTCATCCATTGTTCACTGTTCGTTATTCATTGTTCATTTCATTTCCCCTGGCCTGATTATGGCAACGTTAGCTGGCAAATACATTATTTCACCAGCAAGGTTGCTTGCAAAAAACTACAATATGCCAAACGATCCAAAAGAACAAGACAAGGCTAAAAACACGGATAAAGTGGATGAAAACAACCAGCCTAAAACCCGTGACCAGCAACAAAAAAGCGATCCGCAGCTCACCGAGCTAAAAGGTTTTACCGACCCGGATGAAACTCTGGAACCCAGGGGAACAGATAGCCCTGTATCGAAAGATTAAGTATAACTAC
>CAXTDG010000067.1:0-2921 GCA_964242675.1 uncultured Chitinophagaceae bacterium | reverse complement strand
TCACTACTTTATAAAACCGGTTCATCAGCTACGGCTGGTAAACCGGTTTTTTTTTTAAAATATCCATGGTTGTTTCGCCGGGCAGTAGCCGCACCACCGGAAAAGGAAGTTTCAAATCTTTGCTACAGGTGGTGATGCAATGGTCTATTTCTTCGGCCGTGTAGCGGCTGGAGAAATGGCCTAATACCAGCAATTCAATATCAATGTCCTTAGCAGCGGCCAGCACATCTTCCAGTAGACTGTGCTTACTGTTGCGGGGATCATCGTCGCTAAACACATTGCTGCTCAGGAAAGTAGCTTCATGTATCAGCACCGGGGTGCCATTCCAGATGTGGAAGTTTTCAACCGGCGTATCACCACTATAGGCCAGCAGGTTTTCTCGTACCTCATAGGTTAGGGCTTCTTCGCCAATCTGGTTACGCAGTTCTATAATTTCTTTTTGGGAAAGAGGCAGGTATTCCGGCTTTAGCTTTTGCTTGCGCTGCTGCACCAGGTAGCCAAAGCTTTTGGCCAGTGGACCGGCGGTAATGACGTGATTGTTTTTCACCGGCTGCACCCAAATATTTTTCTTTATTTCAATGGCGCTGCTTTCGTCAATCCCAATCCATTCGGTAGCTTCCACCTGCCGGTCGAAGCGTTTGGAAAACTCACCCAATGCGGCAATAGAAAGCGAATCTTTAGGGTAATAGATTTTGGGAAACCCTTCTCTTGCATTTAGCTGATTGAGTTGTAGCAACCCGGTGATATGGTCTCTATCAGCATGGCTGAGAAAGATATGCTTGATCTTCCGGCTCTTTTGCAGCAAGGCACTAATAACCCCATCACCAGCATCCAGTAGCAAACCCCATTCTTCTACAAAATACCAGGTGGAAAACAAGGCAGTGGAATAGCCGGAAAGGGTGAGGTTCATTTTTGCTTTTTGGGGAAGGAGTGGCAAAAATGATTCCGAGTGGTAATAGCTGAAGTCTATACCATTATAACAAGTCTGTAAAATTCTTCAACTTATAACTGTGAACAAAGAAATCATGTTCGATAATTTGGAATTTAAAATATTTAGACGTGTTTTTACAGTAGAGCGTTAGTGTTTTCACTATTAAATACTCATTCATATACCTATAGCTTTAACTACTGTAAAAACAATGTTTGTATGTTTAATAATACTGCATTAGATGTCGTACTAGGGCTGATATTTATCTATTTGCTTTACAGTTTGCTGGCAACTATTATTCAGGAAACAATTGCTCAGATGCTGGATTTAAGAGCAAAAATGCTCATCAAGGCAGTCAGAGTTTTGCTAGATGATAGAAAAGAAACAAGCGGTAGATGGCCAAAAAGATTTTGGAACCATGTAACGAGCAATCTGAAGCATTTTTTTTGTCCCCTTTGCGACAACACTTTCAGTAAAGCTTTTTATTCCCACCCTAACATTAAGTACTTAGCTCAAAGTAGTTGGAAAAGCAAACCTGCCTATATAAGCCCAAACACGTTTTCGGAAGCTTTAATTAAAATACTTCGGGGCAAAGATTACATGGGTACCGAGCCACAAATAAATGCAATCCACAGAACGTTGTTTGAAACCAAAACTGTAAAGTTTACTCAGCCTGGGAAAGAAGAAGAAACTGTAACAATCGAACCGGAGACACTTGAGCACCTGCAACAGCTATGTATAGATGCACATAGAGATATCGACCGGTTTGAAATCCTGCTCAATAACTGGTTCGATGAAACGATGGAGCGGAATACAGGCTGGTACAAAAAGCAAAATCAATGGTTTTTGCTTGTAGTAGGTCTTTTACTGGCTATCGGGTTCAATATGGATACGATTGCTATCTGCAACATACTGTCAAAAGATAAGGCAGCAAGAGAGCAGTTGGTACAGATGGCTGTTCAATCTACCGGAAAATATGATACACTTTCCAGACAGTTGCAGCGTAAACCCTTCAAAGATTCTGTAAAGGTGTATAACAACGATTCTTCTTCCTTTACATACTCTTACAGGTTACGGGACACCTTGATTGTATCCGACACAGCACTAAAGGAAGCTTATAGAACAGTGAAAGCTGATATAGATAAGGCAAATAGCGTATTGGGGCTAGGCCGCATGGCAGACGACAGTTGCTTGTACTGCCAACGCCGGAAGGATACCATTGAAAAAAGCAACCTTTCATATTGTGAAAAAAAATTGGCCATTCATTACTTGGATTCCACTTTGTGCAAACGCATCGAAGCTAAAAGAAAATGGTTACAGTGGCATCCGTTACAAACTGGCGGATTTACCACTATCGCTGGCTGGCTACTCACAGCCCTGGCTATTTCACTTGGGGCTCCCTTCTGGTTTGATATACTGAATAAAGTTGTACAGCTGAGGTCGTCCGTAGCCAAACCTAAAGAAGCAGATACCGGTGGGGGGTCTTCCAAAATAGACGACATAAGCAGTTCTAATAAAAAAAGAGTTGGATAATGAAAGTGACGGTGAATAAATATCTAAATGCTCGTATAGGAGAGGCCTCAACCAATGCTGCCTGTGAGTTTTATCGAAACCCAGGAAGCACCATTGAAATTGACGATGTAGTTATAGGCACTCCTATAGATGGTAATGCCATCTGGTACCATTGTACAGACGATGGCTGCTTTTACTGGAGCGGCGGCATTGAAGAAACAGAATTTGTACTGAACAATGGTGCATTAGATAAGCCGGGCAAAAGCGATGTAAGAGATGCTTTGTTCGGCGATATCAAAAGCCACTACCAGCCCTATTTCAAAGCAAAATACCCAGGGCTGACCGGGATAGGTATTGGCAATAAACAAACCGGAACTGCTACTATTGAAGGCAGCTTCCTGGTGTTTCAGTTTTTGGAAAAGAAGGATGCAGCAGCACTTGGCGCCGGGCAAACCGTACCTAAGACCATTGCTTTTAAAGG
>CAXTDG010000066.1:0-12244 GCA_964242675.1 uncultured Chitinophagaceae bacterium | reverse complement strand
GCAATAGCAATGCCTATTGGTGAAAATATTAATGGGCGTTTGTTCAACGTAACTGGCGATCCTATTGATGGCTTACCGGCAGTAAGCAAGGAAAATGGCCGGCCTATCCATAATAAGCCCCCTTTGTTTGAAAACCTAAGTACGGCTTCAGAAATATTATATACAGGTATCAAAGTAATTGACCTGATTGAGCCCTACGCAAAAGGTGGTAAAATTGGTCTGTTTGGTGGTGCTGGTGTAGGTAAAACCGTATTGATTCAGGAACTGATTAATAATATCGCTAAGGGTTACGGTGGTCTGTCGGTATTTGCCGGTGTGGGCGAACGTACCCGTGAAGGAAATGACCTGTTGCGTGAAATGATCGAAGCAGGCATTATGAATTACGGCGAAAGCTTCAAGCACAGCATGGAAGAAGGTGGCTGGGATCTGGAAAAAGTGGATATGGAAGGCCTGAAAGATTCAAAGGCAACTTTCGTATTCGGCCAGATGAACGAACCTCCCGGGGCCCGTGCCCGTGTGGCTCTTTCTGGTTTAACCATTGCGGAATACTTCCGTGACGGTGATGGCCAAGGTAAAGGACGTGATATCCTGTTCTTTGTTGATAATATCTTCCGTTTCACCCAGGCGGGTTCCGAAGTATCGGCGCTGTTGGGTCGTATGCCAAGTGCGGTGGGTTATCAACCTACGCTGGCTACCGAAATGGGATTGATGCAGGAACGTATTACTTCTACTAAAAATGGTTCCATCACTTCTGTACAGGCGGTGTATGTACCTGCGGATGACTTGACTGATCCGGCCCCGGCAACAACCTTTGCCCACTTGGATGCTACAACGGTACTAAGCCGTAAGATTGCGGATTTGGGTATTTACCCTGCGGTAGATCCGCTGGATAGCACCAGCCGTATCCTTACTCCGGCTATCGTAGGTGATAAACACTACGATACTGCTAACCGGGTGAAACTGATCTTACAACGCTATAAGGAACTACAAGATATCATCGCTATCCTTGGTTTGGATGAGTTGAGCGACGAGGATAAACAAACCGTAAGCCGTGCCCGTAAAGTACAGCGTTTCCTTAGCCAGCCGTTCCACGTGGCCGAACAGTTTACTGGTTTAAAGGGCGTGTTTGTAGACATCAACGATACCATCCGTGCCTTCAACTCCATTATGGATGGCGAAGTGGATGACTATCCTGAAGCGGCCTTTAACCTGGTAGGTACGTTGGAAGACGCTATCGAAAAAGGTAAGAAAATGATGGCTGCTGCAAGCGCCTAATCTTTATTAAGAATAACAAAATGGCTCAATTACCCAATTGGGCCATTTTTAAATAATCGATACGATGAACCTGGAAATATTAACCCCCGAGAAAAAGCTATTTAGCGGTGATGTATATGGCGTGCAACTGCCCGGTACCGATGGTCTGTTTGAAGTGCTGGACAAACATGCCCCGCTGGTAAGTGCTTTGGGAAAAGGCAATATAAAAGTGCTGCGGGAAAAGAACGGCAGCACCGTTAGCTACGGCATCACCGGTGGATTTGTAGAAGTGCTGAACAATAAAGCCAGTGTGCTGGTGGAAGGCGCTACGGAATTGTAAGAATTTACTTATTTTTTATAGAAATCCCTGCTACAGAAAGGTGGCAGGGATTTTTTATTGTGAGAAAAACTGAAGACTGCCGTTCTTTAAACTTCTCTAGCCATCAAGCATCACTACCCTTTACAATTCTTCTTTATGAAAAGCATTTTACTTATCTGCTTACTCACTGGCTTTAGCTTGTCTGGTATAACTCAATCCATTACAAAAGCCCATTTCAATATATCAGGTCGTTTTGGACAAATCAATTCTGCATCGCTGTTTATAAATAATTGGTTGATTCAGATAAATAGGGATGGGGAAGTAATTAACTACGATTATTTGCCCGGTGGCGAAATAACCTATTACAGTCCAGCTGACGGCTTTGACCGGGAAGGAAAAATTAAATCTATTGGCGGCATACCAATCGACTACTACACCCGGTTTGATTTGGATGAAAAAATGGGCAAGATTAAATCCATCGGCAATATGCAGTTTGACTACTACGACCGGTTTGGGGATGACGACATGCTGGGGAAACTAAAATCGATTGGCAGTTCAAAGTTTGATTACTACAACAAGTTTGGGGATGATGACCTACTGAAGAAACTGAAAACCGTTGGCAACATCAGTATCAATTACTACGATAAGTTTGGAGATAATGCCCTGATTGGCAGGGTAAAATCGATTGGCCCGGTTCAGGTAAAATACTTCGGTAGTTTCAGTGCTACTAACAATCATGGCATCCAATCAATTGAAGGCAACACAAGGGATTTGTATGTTACTGCAGGGCGGTAGCTGTTTTAGAAGTGCACAACGCATTTTTCAACAGGCAATTTTTCGCTTGGTAGCTTACAAATAAAGCAAGCTTGTATCTTGCCTGCTATGAAGCCCAATCTCGTTGCTGCCAAACCGCATTATCCCATTTTAGATGGCCTGCGAGGTGTTGCTGCCCTAATGGTGGTAGCCTTCCACCTGTTTGAGGCACATGCCGGGGGGAATCGTTTTATACAAATTATTAACCACGGCTACCTGGCAGTCGACTTTTTCTTCCTGCTTTCGGGTTTTGTAATTGGCTATGCGTACGACGACCGCTGGGAAAAACTAACCATTAGTGGATTTTTCAAACGCCGGTTGATCCGGCTGCAACCTATGGTTGTTTTGGGTTCTATTATTGGAGCGGCGTTTTTCTATTTTCAAGGTGGAGCGTTGTTCCCTCTTATTAATGCAACGCCGGTTTGGAAAATGCTACTCATCATGCTGATTGGCTGTACCCTTATCCCCATACCCATCAGTATGGACATCCGGGGTTGGCAGGAAATGCACCCGCTAAATGGTCCGGCCTGGTCACTCTTTTTCGAGTATATCGCTAATATTTTATACGCCGTATGGGTACGGAAATTTTCCAAAACGGCCCTTTCAATATTGGTAGCACTTACCGGTATTGCCTTGATACACTACACGGTAACCAGCCCGGCGGGTGATGTAATAGGTGGCTGGTCTGTAGAGCCAACGCAGTTACGCATTGGTTTTACCCGAATGCTGTTTCCGTTTTTTGCCGGGCTGCTGCTTTCCCGTGTGGTAAAGCCAGCACAGGTAAAAAATGCTTTTTTATGGTGTAGTGTTTTGGTAATAGCCATACTGGCTTTTCCTCGGGTGGGGGATGAACAGCATGTTTGGATGAATGGATTGTATGAGTCGTTTAGTATCATTATCCTTTTTCCATTAATTGTTTGGCTGGGTGCCAGCGGCAGCTTGGAAGGAGAATTTACGAAAAGATTTTGCCGTTTCTTAGGCGATATTTCTTACCCCATCTACATTACCCATTACGCACTTATTTATACGTATACTGCCTGGTTGGTAGAGCATAAGTATGGTATGCGGCATGCCTGGCCGGTAGCTATGCTCACGTTTTTTTCCGCCATAGGGCTAGCCTATTTATGCCTGAAACTATATGATGAACCAGTGAGAAAATGGCTAACGAAAAAGACATTAGGCAAACCGCTGATACCAGACACAACGGAGCCTGTGGTAGTAAATAAAGCAGGGGGTAACAGCTAGTAGAGGATTAAACTAATTCTTCCAGCATTACCTTCTCCCCTACTGCTAACCGATACTCCATTCCCACTTTCAGGGCTATGTTTTCTTTATCGTGCCCTATGGGGAAATTGAAGCAAACGGGATAATTATAAGGCGCTACTTTTTCCAGAATCATTTCTTCTACCGATTGGCCAAATGGAACGGTAGTGTCTTTCATATCGCTGAAATGCCCAACAATCAGCCCGGCAAGATTTTGCAGTTTACTGCTGCGTTGCAGGTGTACCAACAGACGGTCAATGGAGTAGGCATACTCACCAATATCTTCTATAAATAGGATTTTGCCAGCCGTATCTATATCGGTAGGCGTACCAATCTGATGAACGAGCAAAGCCAGGTTGCCGCCTATTAACTGGCCATTTGCAATACCAGTTACATTGGCAGCATGTGCTTCTACTTCGTATTGAAGCGAATCTCCGGCAAGTGCTTTTCTTAAGGAGTGAATGTGAAAATTTTCGGCCTCACCATCGTTGAAAGCAGCCGCCATGGGAGCATGGAGTGAAGCAGTTTTCAATTGTGTGTACAAACAGCTATGTAGCACGGTGATATCACTGAAGCCAATCACCCATTTTGGCTTTGCTTTGAAATCTTCCCAATTGATTCCATCAATAATGCGACTGGTACCATAGCCTCCCCGGCCACATAGCACTGCTTTTATGTTTTTATCATCCAGCATTTGCTGTAGATCGGCCAGGCGTTCAGCATCGGTTCCTGAGAAATAATTATTCTGCAAACCCAGCGTTTTGCCTACCACTACTTTGTACCCCCACTGCTGCAATGTCTGGATGCAAGTTTCGGCTTTTTCCCGTGGCATGTAGCCTGCAGGGCATACAATGCCAATGGCATCGCCGGGTTGCAGGTAAGGCGGGATGATAAAAGTTTCGGCCCCCTCTGTCTCCCCCAACGGGGGAGGAACCAGCGAAGGCTTATTTGAAGAAGATAGCAAATTTATGTTGTTGCGGTTTTACGCCTCCCCCGTTGGGGGAGGTTGGGTGGGGGCTTTACATCTTCTCTAGCCGCACCTTCCGGGCTAGAAATTTTGATAAGGAATCTCTTTTGCGAGCCGTATCTACCGGGGCTGAATTGAGTACGATGTATAATTTGTATGTGCCAGAATCAACCGTTTCGTATTTGGCATTGCTACCACCATCGGTTAGCATTTCGGTACGTTTTATAGCTCGTAGTTTGTCTTTTGTTACTTCGTATATGGCTTTGTAATCGTTAGGGCCACCGGTAGGTATGGCCACAGCAGTCTGGGAAGTAACAGGTTTTGTAGTATCGCCGTTCGTTGTCAATTCGGTATTGGCTTGTGTAGCCGAATCTTTGGGGGCAACTGCTGCTGTAGTGCTAAGCCGGTTTTGCACAAAAAAGTAATAGGCTGCCCAACCAGCAAGACCAATAAGTAACACAATACCGGCTATCAGGAAAATATTTCTATAATTAACCTGTTTCCCTTTGGGCGCTGTGTTCTTGGGCAAAACGGGCTGGGATTCCCTTACTTTAAGTGGTTTATGTGTAACCGTAATGGCATCGCTCACCGGAACGTAAGTACCTGGTACAAAACCGTACGTACCATCATCTTTTTTCTCAAGCGTACCTACGCCTTCTATTATGTAAGCCTTACCAATATTGATAAATTGCTTGCACAGCATAAAGTGGGAGTCAACATCGGACGATGCCAGCGGGGCTATTTTGCCCGTATGGGCAGAAACAAACTTTATAAACTCTGGCTCAGCCTGCTGTTGCAGGTCGTAATCAAAGTGTAAGTCTTGTAGCGGAAAGGCTTCTGACCTATCTGAAATAGTTGTTGGCAATGAGGTACCATCGCCAAAATGAAGCCTACCCATGCCTGGTATGGCAATACTTTTATTCTGATAGAGATACTGACGGATAAGAATTTCGAAGTTCACAGGTGCATTTTATAAACCAACGCAATATAAAGCACTCGGTGTAAGTAGCACTACTATTGCCAATTTGTATTTAGTCACAATAGGTATTTCTTAACGCTGCCAACGGGCTGGCAAGATATTTATAAGCGGCTGGAGCATATTATTTAGCATGATACTGGCAACCATGCAACAAAAGCTAACCTACTTTTGCCTAATGCTTACAGAGAACGAAGCGGCATTTGTACAGTATTGGGAGCAAAACCGCTCCCGGCAAAAAAAACTGATTTACCAGTTGCTGGTTGGGCTGCCAATAGGTTTACTACTTAGCGGTATTATTGCCTTCAATTTTTACAGTGGCTGGTACAAGGAAGCAGATGCTATTTCCAATGGACCTCGTTTCAACCCGATAGTATTGTTGGTTGCCCTTTTGATGATTTCAGTATTTGTGGCCATTTTTTCAAAGAAATTTCAATGGGACCAACGGGAACAGAAATACAAGGAATTACTCGTTAAAAAAGAAAAAGAGAAATAATAAAAACAAAACAGCATGATGAAAAGAATGATGGGCATAGTAGCATTGGGTGGCTTGCTACTGGCAAGTTGTGATAAAAATGGTACTACTACCCTTTGTACTAGTAAAGATCCGGCAACAGAAGATGCAGCCATCCGGGCCTATGCTACTACCCATGGATACACCGCTATAAAGGATACTACACTTGGTATTTACTACCAGATATTGAATGGTGGCACCGGTGCCCGACCTTCGGCAAATAGTACTGTAACGGTAGCCTACACCGGCCGCCTGCTCAACGATGCCGGGTTCGATTCCAGCACTAGTGCTGCTTTGCCATTAAGCAGTACCATCGTTGGCTGGCAAAGAGGTGTACCCTTACTTCGGGTAGGTGGTACCATACGGCTCCTCATCCCTTCTGCTTATGGATATGGTTGCCAGGCACAAGGCGCTGCTATACCAGCTAATTCTCCGTTGTATTTCGATATTAAATTATTACAGGTAAACTAGTTGTCAGTTAGCCAGTTTTCAGTAGCTTTTATCGATCTTTATAAACTATTTTCAACTCCTTGATATGAAAATTCAGCGATTTGAAGATATAGTTGCTTGGCAGAAAGCACAGGAGTTAGCTGTATCTGTTTATAACGTATTTGGAACACTCAAAGACTGGGGATTTAGAAATCAAATTTGCGAAGCCAGCGTTTCTATTAGTAACAATATAGCAGAAGGGTTCGACCGTAGTAGTAAAGCAGACTTTAAGCGTTTTCTTTATATAGCCCTAGGTTCGGCTAGCGAAGTAAAGTCCATGATTTATCTTGCTGAAAAGCTTAAATTTATTACACCAGATACAACTTCTGTATTACTTAATGGTGTTACAGAAGTTTCCAAAACAATTACTGGCTTAATTAAATATTTGCAGAAAGTCATTGACAAATTACCTGATAATACATCATCAATAACTGACCACTGACAACTGATCAACTGACAACTGTATGCCCCACGAAGCCATTTCTGTTTTCGACATGTTTAAGATTGGGGTAGGCCCATCTTCCTCTCATACATTGGGGCCATGGCGTGCCGCACAACGGTTTGTGCAAAAGCTGGCGACTACCGGGCAATTACAGCAGGTTACTCATTTAACGGTGTTGCTATATGGTTCACTGGCTAAAACCGGTCGGGGCCATGGTACGGATATAGCCATCATGCTGGGCCTGTGCAACGAAGACCCGGTAACCATTCCTGTAAATAGTATTGACGATAAAATTGTAGCTATTCGCAGAGAGCAGGTATTACCGTTAGGCGGTACTTATTCCATCGCTTTTGATCCGGCAACTGATCTGCAATTTCTGATGGCAGAAGCACTTCCTTTTCACCCGAATGCTATGAGCCTGCTGGTGCAAATGGCCGATGGCGATGCTATTAGCGAGACCTATTACAGCATTGGCGGTGGCTTTGTGGTGCAGGAAGGCGAGGCAATAGTAGCGGGCCTGCAAATACAACTTCCTTTCCCCATTAATACGGCTGACGATCTGCGGCACTGGTGTACCCGCACTGGCCTTTCTATTAATGAGGTGGTGCTGGAAAACGAAAACGCCTGGCGGCCGGAGGTGGAAACCCGTGCAGGTGTATTAAAAATATGGGAAACCATGCGGGACTGCCTGTATCGGGGCTGCCATACGCATGGCTATTTACCAGGTGGCCTCAATGTAAAACGCCGGGCCTTCGACTTGAATCGAAAACTATTAGCCGACCGCCCCTATCATGATTATGATAGTTGGGCCGCTGCCATCCAGCAGGGCGGAGACAGCTTCAAGTACACGCTGGACTGGGTGAATTGCTTTGCCCTGGCGGTAAATGAGGAAAATGCCTCTTTCGGAAGAGTAGTTACGGCTCCTACCAATGGTGCAGCCGGGGTAATACCAGCGGTATTGCAATACTTCATCATTTTCAACAACGGCTACGACGAAGACAAGATTTTCCGCTTTCTGCTAACGGCTTCTGAGATTGGCAGCATCTTTAAAAAAGGCGCTACTATTAGTGCGGCCATGGGTGGTTGCCAGGCAGAAATTGGGGTAAGTAGTGCTATGGCAGCGGCGGCTCTTACCGAAAGTCTGGGTGGTAGCCAAAAGCAAACCCTAATGGCTGCCGAAATTGCGATGGAGCATCATCTTGGCCTTACCTGCGACCCCATTGGTGGGCTGGTACAAATTCCCTGCATTGAGAGAAATACAATGGGCGCTATTAAAGCCATTACCGCATCGCAACTGGCCCTGCAATCCACTCCAGATTTTGCCAAAGTAAGCCTCGATAAAGTGGTACAGGCCATGTGGGATACCGCCCAGGATATGAATAGCAAATACAAGGAAACTTCTGATGGTGGCCTGGCGGTGCATATTCCTATTAGTTTGAGTGAGTGCTGATTTCCAATAAGCAATAGGCAACAGGCAAAAATATATAAACCTAAAAGGTCTATTTGGAATTGCTAACCTTATCAAAGTCCAGAAAAAGCCTTATAGGTTTTATCCCTTTTTGCACCTTTACAGTGAGGTTTATCCCCTACTTCATTCTCCTAAGAAAAAACTGCTGAAGCGGTCTTACGAAATCTTCATCGGTACGAAAGCGGATAAAGTCAGCGCCATTTTGCGTTACTTTTTGTTTCAGCAGTTCAGCCTGTCGTTGCTGGCGTTTGGCAAAAGTTTCCCGTACAGTTTTGTTGCCACTGTCAATCCAAACCAGTTTTCCAGTTTCGCTGTCCTGAATAGGTAGCAGCCCGGCATTAGGTAATTTGGTATCCGCTTCATCGTACACATGTATGCCAGTTACATCATGCTTTAGTGCGGCTATTTTCAACGCCCTATCATAGTTAACATCGGCAAAATCGCTGCACAAAAACACAACCGACCGCTGCCGCACTGCATGGGTAAAATACTTAAGTGCTTCACCAATATTAGTGCGGGCCGACTTGGGTTCCAGCGTAATTAACGTTCGTACAATCAGCAGCACATGTTCCTTACCCTTACCCGGCGGAATAAACTTTTCGATCTTATCACTGAAGAAAATAGCGCCTACTTTATCGTTGTTGCCAATGGCAGAAAAAGCCAGCACCGCACTAATTTCGGTAATGAGTTCCTGTTTGGTACGGCGGCGGGTGCCGGTAAGGTTGCTGGCACTTACATCTATCAACAGCATTACCGTTAGTTCCCGTTCTTCCTCAAACAACTTGCTGAACGGATGACCAAAACGGGCACTTACATTCCAGTCAATAAACCGGATATCATCACCCGCCGCATATTCCCGAACTTCTTTAAAACTCATACCACGGCCCTTAAAAGCAGAATGGTATTCGCCGCTGAAAATGTTGCCACTTAGCCGCTTGCTTTTAATTTCTAAAGTGCGAACGTTTTTAAGTCTTTCGGCCAATGTCATGCTTCTAATCGATAATGGATAATTGGCAATTACTAAGGAACAGGCAGCGTCCGCAAAATCTCGCCAATCACCTGCACCACGCCCATTTCTTCGGCTTCCGCTTCGTAAGTGAGGCCTATGCGGTGGCGCAGTACATCCGGCGCTATATTGCGAACATCATCCGGAATTACATAAGCTCGTTTATTTAAAAATGCTTGTGCCCTTGCTGCTAGCGCTAGGTTAATGCTGGCCCGTGGTGAACCACCGTAGCTAATCAGCGGACTCAGTTTGCTAAGGTTGTACTCCTTGGGGCGGCGGGTGGCAAAGACGATATCGAGGATATAGTTCTCAATTTTTTCGTCCATGTAAATACTGCGGCACAGGTTGCGGGCTTCTATGATTTCAGCACCCGTTACTACCGGCTGTATGGCTGGTGGTGGTGTGGTACTTATCTGTTGGCGGATGATCTGTAACTCCTCTTCCTTTTTGGGGTAATCAACAATCACTTTCAGCATAAAACGGTCCTGCTGTGCTTCGGGTAGCGGGTAGGTTCCTTCCTGCTCCAGCGGGTTTTGCGTAGCCAGCACCAGAAAAGGTTCTTCCAGCTTAAAAGTGCTATCGCCAATAGTTACCTGCCGCTCCTGCATCGCTTCCAGCAAGGCACTCTGTACTTTGGCGGGTGCCCGGTTTATTTCATCGGCCAAAATAAAATTGGCGAAGATGGGACCCCGCCGCACCATGAAGTCTCCCTTCTGCTGGTTGTAAATCATAGTACCTACCACATCGGCAGGCAGCAGATCGGGTGTAAACTGGATGCGGCTAAAACTTACGCTCAGGGCCTGCGACAGGCTTTTGATGGCCAGCGTTTTGGCCAGGCCTGGCACACCTTCCAGCAAAATGTGGCCATTGCACAGCAGGCCGGTCATCAGGCGGTCTATCATCTCCTGCTGGCCAATGATGCTTTTATGAAGTTGCTGATTAATACGGTCTGTAAAGCCTGCCGTCTGAGCAATTTGCTCTTGTAGCTGGCGGATATCGTCGGCGGTTTGCATGTAGTAAAAACTAAAAACGGATGGTAAAAAGAATGGTTGCAAATTTGGGTGAAAAAGAAAAGAAGAAGCCTTACTAACTGAAAGTGAATCGTTAAGAATATTTAGCCTCATTGCTATTCAGCCACATGTTAATCTCCATTTAGTCAATTATTTAAAGTTTCGGCGCCTTTCGCCATCCCATTTTTTAAAACGACTTTAAAATCATGTACTTATAATAATAAGTGCATTCACTACCTATCATGCAACTTACAATAACACTTGTTCAAACGCACTTACACTGGGAAGATAAAGCCGCTAACCTGCAAATGCTGGAAGCAAAAATTCGCAATATTCAGGCTCCTACCCATGTGGTAATACTGCCCGAAATGTTTAGCACCGGCTTTAGTATGAAACCAGAAGCCCTGGCAGAAACAATGGATGGAGAAACAGTGGCCTGGATGAAGCGTCTATCTGCTGAAAAGCGTTGCATTCTTACCGGCAGCGTTATTATTGAAGATAACGGCAATTACTATAACCGGCTGCTATGGGTATTGCCCAATGGCAAGCTGGCCTGGTACGACAAACGACATCGTTTTGCCTTTGCCGGCGAAGACAAACACTACGGTGCTGGTGAAAAAAGAGTAATTGCTTCTGTAAATGGCTGGAAGATTAACCTGCAAATCTGCTACGATCTCCGGTTTCCTATATGGGCTCGCCAAAAACCAACTATTGTTCAGGAAGAATCGCAACCGCCGCATCAGTTTGGCGGGCAACATGCTGAAATGTCTCATGATGGCGAACCTAAAACACCTATTTCTTTAGAGCAAAAACCGGTTATTGTATCTACAGAACCGGTTGACCCAACGCATGAATACGATGTGCTACTATATATGGCAAACTGGCCGGAGCGCCGCAACCATGCCTGGAAAAGCCTGCTGGTAGCCAGGGCTATTGAAAACCAATGCTATGTAGTTGGCGTAAACCGGGTAGGCGAAGATGGGAATGGCATTTATCATAGTGGCGATAGCTGCCTGATAGGGCCTTTGGGAGAATATCTTTATCATAAAGAACACGGTGAAGATATTTTTACCATTACCCTGAATAAAACGGAACTGAATGAGGTTCGGCAAAAATTTCCATTCTGGAAAGATGCAGATGTGTTTACAATCAGGTAGGTAATGCTACAATTAAAATCAGATTTTACCCGTTTTCATCATTAAATGTTTTTTACTTTCTAACTGTTTCTCCCCGATTTTCGCCGCTTCTTTTACAACAATTACATGCGAAAAAAGACGGCTGCACTAACAGTGCTGGTAATGGCTATGGTGCTGAACAGCCACGCCCAAACGGAAGGATTAGGTAGCTGGAGTGTAGCCAATATCCGGTATTCGTTTAGCAATAAATGGCTGGTATGGGGCGAGGGCCAGCTACGCAGTTACAAGTTCTACAACGACTTTTTTTACCACGAAATAAAAGGCGGTTTTCAATACAATTTAAATGACAATGTCAATTTTTTAATTGGTACTGGTCAATACACGACGTATAGCCCGAACGGCAATTTCAAGTCTCCTCTTACAGCTAACGAAACCCGCTTTTGGGAGCAACTGGTACTCAACAACAACTTAGGGCCGGTAAAAATAGAACACCGCTACCGGGTAGAGCAGCGCTGGCTAAATAGTGGCTACCGCAACCGGTTCCGCTATCGTATCAATCCTATTATAGCTATTGGTAAGCCGAAGCT
>CAXTDG010000065.1:0-12265 GCA_964242675.1 uncultured Chitinophagaceae bacterium | reverse complement strand
TGTGTTGATAGAGCAGAATCTTCCACTTATTATCACCAGCCTTAAAACCGCAGAACATACCTGGGAAGATACAGAAGCAGATGGCTTAGATACGTCTATTTATCTGAGCAGTATTGATTGCACTATTGAGTTGAAGCAGATTTATAGAGGTGTGAAGTTTTGAGTTTATAAAAGACTGTTCTCCTGCTGACTGTCAACTGTCTTTTCCCGACTTACTTCACTTTAAACTTAAAACTACCCTTTACTTCTCCACTGCCTTTTTTATCCCACATGCGAAACTGCACTTTGTAGTCGTCCATGCCCATTTCTTTACGGGTGATAGTACCTATAACGCTCAATACGCCTGCATCCTTAGCAGATACACCGCTTTCGGAATAGTCTTTGAACAGGTCTGGTTCATCTAGCACAACGTCGCCACTACCGCTAATTATTTTTTCCGAAGCTCCGATATAAGATTTACCATCGTATTTGGTCCATCCAGTATCGAGGATAACAACACAACGGATTTTTTCACCTTCTTTTACTTCATTTACACTTAGCAAATTGCGACTATCATCCAGCAGGTAAGCTTCTTTCACTTTTACGCCCGTAGCATCCAGGTCTATATCATTTTTAATGGTAGCACCCGTTAGCGCCCCTCGGCTTTCACTACTGGAAACTTCTTTAGGTGAATCTTTTTTTTTGGATACCGAAAACTCGCAACTAGCAAGCATTACAGTTATACAAAAAGGTAGCATTAGCTTATTACGCATGAGATAAAGGTTTCTGCAAAAAAAGGGATTTATTTACTCGAATCAATCACATAAGGATGCAGTTTAGTAAAGTGGGATTTTGAGTGAGTTTAAAATTTTTCAGCGCTGGATGCGTTAGCTAAAAAATGCTATTCATTCTTTGCTCGTAAAGTTTTTCATACTCTTTGTCATCCTAGTAACGGCTTCTGAGAAAAGCTTTTGCCAGGTGGATATTATCAATACTTCTATTGAAACGAAAGACTCGGCAATAATTTATAAAGGGCTTGTAAATATTGTAGGGATTGTTGGTTTAGATAAAGCTGACATACAATTAAAATCATCTACCCTAATATTTCAAAAAAGCAAATTACCTAATCAGTTTTACACAGATATCGGTTATGGAAAGCGGGGAAAGGCCACTTTAAAAGTTTTTCATTCGGGTAAGATAATTTTCAAAAAAGTTTTTACTGTTGTTACTAGCAACGAAATCAAGGCACAATTAGGAAATCTAACGGATACGGTGGCTAGCATTAAGCAGATTATTCTTTACCCGGTAATTAGGGTAGTAATTCCCAATTATAAAGAATTGTCCGGTATCATTATCCGCTGTCATATAAAATTTGAAACCAGCAAACTGGAGGAATGGGAAAAGGAAGCAAACTTATATGGCAATAATTTTCAGTCTTTAGAAAACCGGATAAAAAAATTACAGCCAAAAGATAAAATCATTTTTGATGATGTTATAGCTGCCGCTGGTAGTTCCATGTGTTCCAGAAAATTAGCATCATTTACCATTACCATTAAATAGTTAGCCTCCATAATAAACTTTCAAACACAACTACTTTATAAGAAATACTCTACCGCTCCTGCAACGAAATCCTCTGCTCAGCCATCTTTGCAACAATGCATAACACTTAATTCATCATTCGTTTGAAACCACTCATTAACATCATCAACCAGGTTTTTGAAATAGAGAAAAAAGGCGTTTCCAATATTCAGCGAAACGTAGACCGCATAAAAACAGAACTGGAAGATCTAGGCTATGCCTGGCACAACCCTGATGGCGAACGCTGGGACGAAACCCGTACCGATTGCGAAGCCAGCATCACCGGTAAACTAAAAAGTAAAATGGTGATTACTAACGTCGTAAAACCCATCATTTACCAAACTACCGATGGCAATAAGAAAGTGGTTCAAAAAGCAATCGTCGTAGTGGAGTAAACGAATGAATCCTGTACATACCACAAGCAGGTAATTTTCGTTTTACAGGTTGAAATCAGAACTAATAAACGGGTGAACAGGCAACCTGTGAACCCTTATAACTGCTAACTTCCGCACATGAATTTCGTGAATTTTGGGATAGACCTTGGCACTACTAACTCCTTGATTGCCAAATTCGAGGATGGTCAGGTACAGGTTTTTAAAAATCCAATTGGCCATAAGGAAACGCTGCCCTCAGTAGTAGCTTTTAGGGGCGACCGCACCCTGGTGGGCGACAAAGCCAGGGAATACATCACTAAAGATGCCGGTAATGTGTTCGGCTCTTTTAAGCGTAAAATGGGTACCGGCGAAAAGTTCCTGGTGCCTTCTACTATGGAAAGTACTTCGCCCATTGACCTGAGTGCATTGGTGCTGAAGGAACTGAAGAACTTTGTGCATACCGGCGAACCGGTGGATGCAGCTGTCATTACCATCCCCGCTTCTTTCGACACAGTGCAGAGCAACGCTACTAAAAAAGCAGGCTACGAAGCAGGTTTTAAAGAGGTACTGTTGTTGCAGGAACCAGTGGCGGCCAGTCTGGCTTATTTCAACGAAAGCAAGCGGGAACTGCCCGAAAGCGGCAACTGGCTGGTGTATGATTTGGGCGGTGGTACGTTCGACGTGGCACTGGTAACCATTCAAAATGGTGAGCTACGGGTGGCCGACCACGAAGGCAATAATTTTTTGGGTGGGGTTGATTTTGATGCGCTGATTATCGAAAAAATCATCGTTCCAAAACTGGTAGCCGTTACCGGCAATGCAGCCATTGAGGAAGAACTTCGCAACCGTAGTGGCCGTTTAGAAAAACTGTACTACCTGCTGCTGTACAAAGCGGAAGAAGCTAAAAAAGAACTGTCTGCCGGGCATGAAACAGAGATAGAATTTACGCTGCCCGATAGCGATCAGGAAATTATCATTAGCATCACTCGAGGCGAACTGAATGAAATTATCCACGACCGGATTGCAGATACCATTTCCCTACTAAAAAGCATTTTACAACGAAATAATTTACAGGCGTCTGATGTTAGCAATATTGTGATGGTGGGTGGCAGTACCTACATTCCGTATGTGCGTCAATTGCTGACCGAGCAAACCGGAATTTCACTAGCTTTTGATGCTGACCCAACGACCGCTGTGGCAGTTGGCGCTGCTTATTATGCAGGTTCAAAATTGCGTTCGGTAGCGGCTACATCTGCACCGGTAAATGAAATGGCTTCTTTGGAAAACAGCACCGTTGATGAAGAGGCTAATCGTCGTTTGAAAGCCGTTTTCCAAACCGTAAGTAGCGAAGAGGAAGAACTGTACATGGCCGTGCCGGAAGGCGATTTTGAGAATGTTTTTTACCGCATCACCCGTAGCGATGGTGGATATGATAGTGGCACCAAACCAGTAGCCAAACGTATTCAGGAATTTTTGCCACTGCATAAAGGAACGCTCAACAGTTTCAGCATTCGTTTTTTCAATGCACAGAATGATGCGGTTAAAGTGGAGCATTCGCCTATCCAGATTACGCAGGGCAAGTTCAACGTGGCGGGACAGCCCCTACCGAATGATATTTGCCTGGAGGTGGATGATATTGAAGGCAATAGCACCAGGCTGCAAGTGCTGTTTCAGCGCAATGATATTTTGCCCCTAAAGCGTACCATTTACAAGGAAATTACTCGTACCATTCCAAAAGATAGTTCCGAAATATTAGTGATAAATGTGCTGGAAGGCAGCCGCCATAGTCGCCCACATAGCAACCAGGTAATTGGTGCGGTAGAAATTAAGGGCAAAGACCTCAAAACCGACCTCGTAAAAGGCTCTGATATTGAACTGAAATTTGAGATTAGTGAGTCGAGGGATTTGAGCATCACCGCCTACCTGGCCATGACGGAACAGGAATTTAAAAACGTATTTACTCCTACCGAAAAATATGTAAGCGTTGCCCGCCTGAAAGACGACCTGAATAGCCTGCTGGTGGAAATGCGCCGGGAACTTCGGGACGAAAAATTTAGGGAGGAAGAAAGCGAATGGACCACCGAACTGCGGGGCTGCATTGTAGAGGCTGAAAAGCTGCAACAGCGCCTGGGCAAAATGAAGGAAAAAGATATTACCGATAGCAAATACGAGATAAACGAAAGCCGCCGCCGCTTATCGGGCAAGTATGATTCTTTGGGTGAAGAAAATCGTTTCTTAACTCTACAAGAAGACTACTATGAAATGAAAGGCTATGCGGAAGAACAACTTCCGTATGTAGATTTCAACAGAGAAAAACTGGTAAGTGAATTTGATAGAATTGTAGCTGATGAACGCCAGTTTTTAAAAGCGAAAAGCCCCGCCTTGCTGCGGAGCAAGATCGATGGATTGCAAACGCTGCACAATAAAATTCATTCGAATACCAAGCAATTTCTTACCCAGATATTTATGAGTTACAGCCAGGTTTCGCCAGATCAATATCCTAAACCAAATGTGGCTAAAACGCTTATCCGGCAAGGGGAAGAAGCGCTGGAGAAAGACCACTTTGAGGCCCTGCGTTCGGCCACGATTTCGCTATCGCACCTATGGCATGGCGACGATGTTATTACTGAAAACAGCAAAATAAAAGGAACCGGCATTGGATAATCAAACCCTCTACCGCTCACCCGTACGGCTGGTTAGCCACGCCGGTGAACCCATTGGAGAATTTTCTCCGCAAACCATTAGCCGGTCTAAAAAAAAGCTGCTGGCCCTCATTTCATTAAGCGATAATGAAATGGAGCTGAATGGTCTGGTGTACACTAAAAACGACATCATCAGTTTGCTGGATAGCATTACCGATGAAACCATTTGGCGCCACCATTGCACGGTATATGCTTTTCCAGCATTGTTGGCCTTTTTAGAAGAAGGTTTCTTTGATGATGAAGAACTGAGCCGGGAGGTAATTGCTAATTCAGACGAAGCATTTCTAGCGTTTTTATCGCACCCTTTTGCAGTGGCTTTTAACAAGGCAAGTAGCAGTTTATTACGACCTCAATCTATTGCCCCACCTCAGCCTACGCAGCCACTTACCTACGACCCTATGTCGGCGAGAAACCCGACAGTGCAAATAGTAGAGGAACCGGTAGACCGGTTTGAAATACTGGCTGACCTTATGGGTTATCAGCGGTTCATTACACTGCAACACCAACACCTGGCTTTCGAACGCATCCGGGTGTATTTCCATGATTTGCTGTACACCTTGCGTAACCTGAGCTGGGAAAAATTTAGGGAAGATGAAAGTGTACTGCATTTTGTATTTAGCACCAGCTGGATGCATTTTGCCAACAAGCTGCCCATGTCTTTTTCCGGCACCAGGGATGAAGTGGTGGATAATGTAACCAATATTGCCCTCCGCTTTCAGCATAAGGCTACCTGGCACTACCTGCACCTGCTGTGCGAAGACCTGAAAATGCTGGAATGCAATGATGGCCTCAAAGAAGAGGTAAGCAGGCTGGCAAAGCACTTTGAACGCAACGCTAATGTTGCCAATAGTAATCAGAATAGCAGCAACCAAAAATCCAGCAGCCCATCTACAGGCCGTGTTATTGTTTGGATTATCTGGGCTATTCTTGGGCTGGTGCGGCTAAGCCATTGCGCCTCCAGCAGTAGCTCTTACGGCAGCTACGATTATCCAAGCACCAAGTTTGAATATCCCACAGTTGTGCCTGCCGATGCTATACCACAAACAGAAATAAAGGATACGGTGTTTGTTGTAAAAGATTCTGCTATTCCAGGTAAGAAACACCATAAAAAAAGGCATTAAACCTTGGCAGTACATAAGTAGATAGTATATAGGGTGTGTCCCATTGCGCCGCATATCTCCAGCTACTTGAATAAACATTCCGGCGCAAGGGGCCGGGCTGTCCGGCAATAGTCCTCGGCGGCGTTGCTACGGCGTTTCATTTTTTTTCTTTATTCATACGCCGCCTGTGGGCTAAATGCCTGCTATCCCTCACGCAGGGTGCAATTGTACGCACAGTAGTATCTTGCAGGTATGCCACCAACCGGTCTGACCTTCGGTGCCGACCGGTTATTCCGATGGCCAAACCGGCGTTTTTACATCATGGTAAAATAAAAATATCCAACCTTCCTGCTGGCCCTGTTGCCACCATTGCTGGCGTAGTTCCATGCACTTCTTACCGTCAAAATCGTACTTGGCCACAAACTTACTTTTCATTTGCTGTAGTTGCGGAGCATCATCGGCACCAAAGAAGTAGGTTTTGCCATCCAGTTCTATCCAAAATACCTGGTGATGTGGGCTATGAGCAGCCGTTACCTCATACTTAATAAAGCCTTCTATTTCTCCTTTTTCTTCGGTTAACCAATGCACCTGCGGGCTAGTACCCAGTGCCTCAAACTCATCAGGCATGTACGATGGATAACCAGTGCTTTCGGCAAATTCGTATTCTTTTTTTTGTACGTAGTAAGTAGCATTCGGGAAAGCCAAAATGCCACGGCCGGTGATAGTTTTTTCGCCTACTCCGCCAGCATGGTCTTTATGCAAATGGCTCATTAATACTTTCGTTACTTCTTCGGGTTTAATACCATTCGCTTCCAGGTTAGCATGTATTTGCAACTTGCCGTTTTTCTTAAATCCAAGGCCGGTATCAATAAGTATAATGTCTTTGTCAGTCTTTATGCAAAAGGGCTGCACTTCTACCAACAGGCTACCTACAGGGCGTTGCTGTAATTCGTCAGTAGCATCATCAAACGGAACAAAGATTTTGGATTTATCGATCGTGAAGGAACCTTCGGAAAGTGGAATCAGCTGAGCCATGCTAGCAAAGGTAAAAGAATCAGGAATCAAGGTTCAAAGAACAAGATTCAGGCAGCAAGTAAACAAGAAGCAATTAGCAAGTGGCAAAAGCAATTATAATACCTATACAGGTATAATGCTTCAAATGCAAAAAGCCGGAACGCTGTGGCATCCCGGCTTTCAACTGTATTCATATTTTAAGACAGCACTAACTCTCTTTTTTTACTTAACTGCTCAATGGCATTTTTGGTATAGGTACTTAATACCAGGCGGCCACTAATGGCGGCTCGTTCTTTCAGCAATTCATCCCAATGTTCAGTGCCATGCCAGAACATCTTTTTCATTTCCCTGGTAGCTTCCGGGTTCATGTGGGCCAGCATATTAGCCAAGCGATATACCGATTCGTCCATGTTCTCTACACTGGGGTGCACTTCGGCAAATAAGCCTTTCTTTTTGGCCCAATCGCTGTTGCGAAAAAGGTTGCTATCAATAGCCAGTTGCGAAAAGGCCGAATCACCAATTTTGCGGGCAATAGCAGGGCCAACTACAAATGGCCCAATACCAATAGACAATTCGCTGAGGCGAACATCGCAACTTTCCCAGGCAATGCAATAATCGGCCGCAGAAGCCAGGCCTACGCCACCGCCAACACTTTTGCCTTGTATACGTGCAATTATTAGTTTCGGGCATTTACGCATAGCGTTGATAACGCTGGCAAAGCCGCTGAAAAACTTGGTTCCTTCTAACTCTGTGTGGATATTGGCCAGTTCGGTAAAAGAAGCACCGGAGCAAAAAGCGCCATCGCCGCCACTACGCAGGATGATTACTTTCGTTTGAGAATCCAGGCCTGCAGCGTGTATTTCTGAAGCAAGCTGTTCTAAAATTTTTGCAGGTAAAGAATTGCTTTGCGGGTGATAAAATTCTATTGTATTAATTCCGTGCTCTACATGTGATGTTACGTATCCTTCCATTTTATTTCATTTTATTGTACTAAGAATCTGTGTTTATCTATAAGTTTATTCGCCTATCGTTAAATGTGTAACCTGCGGGCTAATGAATATTCACAGAAAGCAAACTTATCGTTCCTGCACTTTTTAAATAGCTTTTCTTTTCACCATTGTCAAAATAGTTGCTACGCCTATCATCTCCTCTGTTTGGTCGAACATTTCCACCAGCCACTTCACAATACCTTTCGGAATTTCACCTGCTTCCTTTATCTCCTGCGCTGTTTTTTCCTTACAAGTAAAACGAACGTAAATAGTAGTACCAGCATATACGGGTTTGGTAAACCGCAGTTCATCAATGCCGTAATTTAACAATACCGGGCCTTTTTTACTATCTGGAACAAACAGCCCGGCAGCAGCGCTCATTATAAAATAACCGTGTGCTACAGGATGTTCAAACAAAGTGCCTTCCAGGCTGGTGTGGTCGGTGTGAGCGTAAAAATGATCCCAGCTCAGGTTGGCGAAAGACTTTATATCGGCATCAGTGATGGTGCGTTTGCCGGTGATGATCTGGTCGCCAATGGTTAGTTCTTCAAAGGTTTTATAGAAAGGATGAATACGATCTTCTCTTCCTTTTGCACCTTGCTGGTATTGCTGCGTCAGCGCCGTAATCGTCGTTGGCGAACCTTGTATGGCCACTCGCTGCATATAATGCCTTACACCACGAACACCCCCCATTTCCTCACCGCCGCCTGCCCGGCCAGGGCCACCATGTACCAGCAGCGGCAGCGGGCTACCATGGCCGGTGCTTTCCTTTGCACTTTCCCTGTTCAAAATTAAAATTCGTCCATGCCAGGTGCCTGCACCCAGTACATAATCCATAGCCAGTTTATCACTCCCGGTAACGATGCTGCTAACTAGTGAACCTCTACCCTTTCGGCTTAAGGCAATTGCTTCTTCATTACCGTTATAAGGCATCAACGTACTCACCGGGCCAAACGCCTCTACACTATGTACGGCTTCATCGGCAAAAGGTTGGCTGTTCAGTAAAAGCAGCGGGCTAATAAAAGCGCCTTTCACCGCATCGGCATCCAATACGGCTACGCTATCCAGCGATCCGTAAATAATTTGCGAAGCGGCCAGTAGTTTTTGCACCTGTGCTTTTACTTCATCCCGCTGGCTATTTCCAGCCAGTGATCCCATGCGGACTTTATCATTCAGCGGATCGCCGATAATGGTTTGGCTCAAAGCTTTTCCTAAATCAATCTGTACATCCTCCAGCTTATTTTCCGGTACGAAAATGCGGCGGATGGCGGTACATTTCTGGCCACATTTAGCTGTCATTTCCCGACGCACTTCTTTTATAAAAATATCCCATTCGGGCATACCGGGTTCTACGTCTTCGCCCAGTACAATGCAGTTGAGGCTATCGGCTTCCAGATTGAAAGGCACATTGTTTTCCAGAATATTCGGTTTGCTTTTTAGCATTAAACCTGTGCTGGCACTACCCGTAAAAGTGATGGTATCCTGCGGCCCAACATGATCAAGCAAACTACCAGCACTACCACAAAGCAGTTGCAAAGCACCATCGGGCAAAATGCCGGAAGCCGCAATTTCTTTTACCACCGCTTCAGTTAAAAAAGAGGTAATCGTTGCTGGTTTTACGATGGCCGGAACGCCTGCCAGCAGGTTTACCGCTATTTTTTCCAGCATGCCCCACACCGGAAAATTGAAGGCATTGATATGAATAGCGGCACCTTCTTTTGGTAGCAATAAATGATGGCCCATAAAGCTGCCACCTTTGCTAAGGTTGTGTGCCTCCCCATCATAGGTATAAGGCATATCGGGAAACTTACGGCGCAGGCTGGCATAGGAAAAAAGGTTGCCAATGCCGCCTTCAATATCAATCCAGCTATCGGCACGGGTGGCACCAGTAGCATAACTGACATTATAGAATTTTTCTTTTACCGATGACAGGTGCAAAGCCAAAGCCCGCAGCATTCTGCCTCTTTCATGGAAAGTCATTTTGCGTAATGCCGGATTCCCTTTCTCTCTGGCATAATTTAAAACCGCCTGCATATCTATTCCAGCGGTGGAAGCGGTGGTTAATTCATCGCCACTAATGGCATGGTAAAGCATCTGGCCATTGCCATCGCCGGTAATCCATTGGCCGGTTACATAATTCTGAAGTGCATTCATAGGAGCAATCATTAATCGTGGGGCAAATGTGGAGAAAGATGAGCATCCAAAGGGTTAAAGATTGTATTAAAGTAGCGATTTCATAAACGACAAGTCAACTAACGCTTTGGACTTTCTTAAAAGAAGAAATGTATTTTTATAACCTGAAAAGATCAATATGGGAGCAGAAGCTATTAGTTTGAAGCGTCGATACAGTTTTGAAGAGTATTTAAAACTGGAAAAGCAGGAAGGCATCCGCTATGAATATTATAGTGGAGAGGTATATACCATGGCAGGCGGTTCTATGAACCATAGTGATGTAAGTGACAATATCAATGGTGTTCTTAAAAGTGCTTTTGCAGAAAAAGAATGTCGCTCCTTTCAGGAAAATCTTAAGATAGAACTAGGTAAAGGGAAATCATATGTTTACCCGGACGTTGTGCTGACTTGTAATAACGCAGATGTAGAAGATGGATACATTATTAGAAATCCGCTTTTAATTGTAGAAGTGCTATCTCCTTCCACTGAAAGCTATGACCGAAACGTAAAATGGCATCAGTATCGCCGTATGTCTTCACTAAAATATTTCCTGTTTGTAAGCCAGGAGCGGCCATTTGTAGAAATGTATAGCCGCAGTCAGCCGAATGCTTTATACGTTTATCAGGCGTTTGATGATATGGAAGATGTAATTCAATTTCCTGAATTAGATTTCTCCCTTAGCCTACAGCAGATTTACAATAAGATCCGATTCAAAGAATTGCCTCCACTAACTAGTAGCGGCATTTTCACAGAATAGATTTACAAACAAAAAAGACAGCCTTTCAAGCTGTCATTTTTTAAGCGTTTTTACAACACTTCCTTCTCCACATGAAATAATTTTCCTTCACCGTTAATGCCCTCCATCACTAAACGGAAGTGCTTGGTAACATCATTGTTGTAGAACTGCAGATGAATGCGTTTGCGGGTTTTATCAAGGATGATAAAGGGGTTCCAGTACAAGGTACTGCGTACATCGTCGTAGGCATCCCGTTCGTTGGCTTTGGTATAATCGGGTGAGTAAAACTCTTTAATGGGCGAATAGCCGGTAAGCTGCACATAACTGAGGCTTCGGGCATTGGGGTCGGGCTGCTGGTCGCCACCCCGACGGGTGTAGATGGAAATAACGCCCCCACCACCACCACTAGCAATGCTCTCTCCGGGGCGGAAAATTTTTACATAAGCAATATCACTTACCGGTGTGCTTGAAATCATGTCGGCATCAGACTGCATTTCGTTGAGGTATAAGGCTGGTGTGCCGCCCCGCCAGCTAAGCGATGGTGTACCACCACTCATATTAATTTGCAGCCCCGCCACTTTTCCTTGCAGATATTGAAAAATACTCTGGTAAGCAGAAGCCAGCGGATCGTTCACCAAATCGAAACTGGCAGCAGACATGCCGCCTGCAAATAGCCCACTGGTGTATGTTTCGTCCATCTTTTCTTTAGCCGTTTTTATCTTTCCTTTTACCACCACATTGCCCAGCTCGTGGGCCTTCAGGCTAAACTGCCGGTTAGATCGCTGGGCTATCTGGTTCACTTTAGCATTGTTGGCCAGTGCTACTGCATCTATATCCGGCAAGCCCAGTTTCGTCGCTGTATCGGGCAGTACCCGGTAGTAATCTTTCCGCAAGCCATTGTCTACCGTCAACATGCTTTTATCGAACGACATGTTTTTCTTGTTGAAGTTAAAATACAGCTTCGCATTGTCGAAAAACACCAGCCCGTCAGTAAACACTTGCCCTTGTCGATTCACCGGAAGATTGATGAAATTTTTGGCAGAATCAGCCGTTTGCAGGATGCCGGTCAGTTGTAGATCCGGGCTAAAACTACCAGCGCTCATACCGGCAATTTTACCACTCAGGCTCAGGTAATTACTTTCTTTAAACCGGGGAGCAGGTGTTTTGCCTGCCATCACAGCTTCCCAGTTGTAGCGGCGCCAGCCATGGGTTAGCATCACCAGGTCTAGGTGGATAACAGCACTATCGGAGGTGCTGAAAAAATAGTAATACGGGTTAACGATCTGGCCCCGCAGGTCGCCGGTAAGCAGCATGTGGCTTACAATATTATCGTCGTAAGTATTCGACTCATTCAGGTCGGCATCTGTAATGGATAAAGATAGGTTGGCCGGTACGGTGTCCGATACCACAATCTCTATCTGGTTCAGGCTGCGGGCCGCTGCATTTTTAGTAGCCAGAAAAACATCGGCATCAAACTCATAATCGTGGTTGTTTACAAAAGTTACCCGTTCGGCCACAGGCTTATAGCTGCTATCGAAAACGGTGATTTGCAAAATACCGGAGGGAATATCCTTTGTAGGGAAAAGGCCACTGGCTGTTGTTTTACTGGCCAGGTTAACGG